>NZ_JBKTXS010000003.1:0-103689 GCF_046951855.1 Lentihominibacter sp.
ATCATATTCAGATTCTGATTTGATAAGAATACTTCTGCAGAGATTATAGAAGCCCATAAGAGATGAATGTGCAAGGCCTTTATCAAGAGCCTCTTCCAAAATCATCCACTCGTTTATAGAAACCTCCAGCCCTTTAGCTCTGAGCAGGTAAAAAAATTCTAAAAACATATCTTTACCATCTCTTAAGTGAGTATCCTTTCTCTTTTATTTCATTCATTACATCTATATCCTGATTTTTCTTGAGCAAAACACCTACAAACGGCATGTCTCTCTTGAGATTGGCAATATCAACTCCGCTTATCATCAGAGCCTGTATCCAGTCAAGAAGTTCGGAAGTGCTCGGTTTTTTCTGCAGATCATCCATTTCACGGATTTCATAGAAAGCGTCCAGCGCCTTTTCGCTGAGCTTTTTATCTATATCACCGAAATGAACGTTTATAATCTCTTCCATTTTTTCCTTATCAGGGAATTCTATATAGTGAAAAATACATCTTCTCAGAAATGCGTCAGGCAACTCCTTTTCGGCATTGGATGTAATAATAACTATAGGTCTCTGCTTTGTCTTAATGGTTTCTTTTGTTTCGTTAATATAAAACTCCATCTTATCCAGCTCCCAGAGAAGGTCATTAGGGAATTCCAAATCCGCCTTATCTATTTCATCTATCAGGAGAACCACCTGCTTATCTGCCGTGAAGGCCTCTCCCAGTTTACCCAGCTTGATGTACTGCTTTATATCGGAAACATTTCCTTCACCGAACTGGCTGTCATATAATCTCTGCACTGTGTCGTATACGTAAAGGCCTTCCTGTGCCTTAGTGGTTGATTTGATACCCCAGATTATAAGCTCCATATCCAGTGACTCGGCTATAGCTTCAGCAAGCATTGTCTTGCCTGTTCCCGGTTCGCCTTTAATCAGAAGCGGTTTTTCCAAAGCAATAGATACGTTTACCGCATTCATAAGTTCATCGGTAACTACGTAATTATCGCTACCTTTAAAAACGTTCATATTCATTTTTTGTTTCATCTCCTTGTATTGTATTAAGTCAGTGTAAAACTGCTGTTGCCACAACTTTTATAATATATTATATATGGGTATTTTTCAAGAGTTTTGTGGATCAACAATAGTATGTACTTTATCTGTAGCCCTCACATATATTTATAAACCGAAATATTGCTGTTCGCCCTCCTAAAACACTGTATACATCTGCAAATATATGCACACTTTCACAAATAATAACTCTGAAAGCAACCTGTCGCCGGCACATTCCCGGCAACTCAACGCCAAAGGAATACAAACTCATTTTTTATCCAGCCTTCCAGCATAAATCATAATCACAAAAATAAAGCAGTATAAAAGAGCTCCGCTATTTCCAGCAATCATATCAGTAAGAGTATCCAACATACCACGCTGCATTCCTCCACCAGCAAGTTTATCCGCCGTAAACTCAAATATTTCCCATATACCGGCACACGCTGAAGAAAAGAAAAAAGCAAAGACAACCTGTGAAAATAAATAAGCTCTTTTATTTTCAAAAAACATCTCTGCTCTTTTTAAAAGTTTCGATATTACTAACATCCCAAGACTTGCCAAAAGAATTCCACTGATAAAATGTATTATTTTATCATATGGGCCAAACCTCCTGTATAAATCCAAAACTGAGCCTATCGGAGACGCCAAATATACAAAAATGACCCCACAGTAAAATAAATCATCCTTTACATCCAGTATTTTCGCTGTCGCCAGCAAAAATAATATCGCACCAAAAGAACCGGCCACATTTACCGCAGGCGGATTGATTCCGGTTTTAAAAGCTGTCGCAATAGTTATAATCGTTGCTATAATTAAAAGTAAAACTGCTATAATTCTTTTTCTGTGCATAACTCTCCTCGCTTTATTTGATCTGATCCGTAATAAATTCTGCCAGCTTATCGGTACATGCGCTTTGGTTCTCCACATACTTGTGAGAAAAAGCTTTTATCCTATCGATACTATAATCATCAGCAGCTACAGCTTCAGCCAGAACACGGGGATCCGCAGAAATCACTCCTGGCATCTCCGCATCATAATCCATATAAAAATCACGTTCTTCGCCATATGTCTCATAATCAAAAGTATAAAAAAACAATGGTTTTCCTATTATTGCAGCTTCAAAAATTATTGCAGAATAGTCACAGATAACATAATCAGCCGCAAACAACATTTCCAATGTTGTAAATTTATTATCAACTACACCAGTTTCAGAATTTACTTGCATCAGAGGATGTTTCTTTAGCACAAAAATATATTGAGAATCTGAAAAAGCCGCAGCAAGGTTCTGCACAGCCTCTGAAATATTTCTGTCCACTCTGAGCGTAGGTGCATAAACAACTACCTTCTTTTCTCTGAACTCAGGATACTCATCATAAATACGCCTCAGGCAGTCTTCTTTAAAGGACCAGTCTGTAAGTTTATCTACTCTTGGCAAAGTCATCACCTTCATATGCTTATCATCATATCCGAAAGCTTCCGCAAAGTTAGGTGCACATACTCTACTGCTGGTCAAAATATATGTATAATTTCTATGCATCGAAAAAACATCAGCAAGTTTCGCATTTCTTCCTTCACCTTCACCGACTATACTAAACCCAAATTTTTTCAAAGATCCAAGAGCGTGCCACATCTGTATAACCACAAGAGATTCCCTCTGCTTCAGAGCACTAACACTTATACAATAAGAATCCAACACCACAACCTTAGACGTAGCAATATGGTACATCTGCTTAAAAACATGAAAACAATATCCGATCTTTGAAAAAATTCCGCCTTCTAGTTTCTTACAAAGAAAAACCTGCTCCAAACCCGGATCCTTTCTTCTGATCGACCGCTCCAAAAGCTCCATATCTTCAGATTTTTTATCAGACTGCCTGCTCACAAAAGTAATCTTTTCTCCGACAGGAAAAAGTTTCATTATGCTATAGATCATATTTAATATCGTCAGCAATACTTTCACTACAATTTTCATTCTGCCCTCCGCAATAGTATACCTGTGATATTTGCAAGTTCTTCATCTTACCTATAATCAGTTATTTATTATACCATATATTTGAAATATCAAGCAATCTAATAGCTATGTATATTATGTGATGATTGTGTAGAATTAATATCAGAAAAAAATCTCCTGATTAATAAACTAACCGCAAGAAATGATAATGAGGAGTATATAAACTCCTCATTAATTTATTCAATACAAAATTCAATTTATACTATTATTTTAATAACGACTAAAACAATTTACCTGTTATAACATTTTAGCTTTTATAGCTTTCACTACTTTTTCTATATCCTCATCAGTCAAATACGGATGTATTGGAAGCGACAGCACAGTATCGCACAGCTTCATTGTATTAGAAAACTCCGAGTCGTTATAAGGATTTGCTGCAAAAGCTTCCTGTTTATGCATAGCTTTAGGATAATATACCATACTTGGGATTCCTTCTTCTTTTAATGCATTCTGAAGGCTATCTCTTGTTTCCTTATTTTCAAGCTGTATTGTATACTGCGCCCAGCTGGAATAATATCCTTTAGGAACTATAGGCAGCTTTATTTTGTCCTGTACATCAGACAGCTGTCTTGTATATTTATCTGCCGCTTTATTTATATCTTCAAGCTCATAATCGGCAAAAGCCTTTAGCTTGACGGAAAGTATAGCAGCCTGAATTGTATCAAGTCTGGAATTAAGTCCGATTCTTACGTTGTCGTATTTCATCTCCCCCTTGCCATGAACTCTTATAGACTCAAGCAGTGCGGCCATATTGTCATCGTCTGTAAATACCGCGCCCCCGTCTCCATAACAGCCAAGCGGCTTTGCAGGGAAAAATGAAGTGGTACTTATATCCCCGAAGCTACATGCGATTTTATCCTTTATTTTTCCTCCGAAACCTTGGGCTCCATCTTCCAGCACTAATAAATTATGCTTGTCCGCAACTTTCCTTACAGCTTCAAAATCTGCCGGAAGACCGAATAAATCTACAGCTATCACAGCTTTAGGATTAAGCGTCTCATCTGCTTTTACTTTCTCAATAGCCTTATCCAAAGACTCAGAAGATATATTATATGTATCAGTATCCACATCTACAAATACAGGCGTTGCCCCTGCATGAGAAACTATCTCCCCTGATGAGAAGAATGTAAAATCAGGTACAAATACAGCATCACCTTCCTTTATTCCCCACGCCATCATTGCCATTGTCAGCGCATCTGTCCCGTTAGCGCATGTGATGCAATGCTTAACTCCAACATACTCAGCCAACTCCTTTTCAAGCACCTTGACCTGCTGACCGTTTATAAAATTACAGTTTGTAGCCACCTCAATCATGGCTGTATCAATATCTTTTTTTAATACTTGATATTGTTGTTTTAAATCTCTGAATTGCATAATGTTCCTTTCCTGCTTATATTTATATAAAAACTATATCTCAATCATATTGCTGCACTATTTTATTAACTACTTTATCAGATAATAAGAGGAGATCCACCAAGTACTGCAGCCCTCTCTACGCCTGCCTTATCTGCATATAATACTGCCTCTTGATAATTATTATTATCTACAAGCATAGAAGCGCCCCATTGACATTGCCAATGATCCCCCTGAAAGGCGGCCATCCGGGGAATTTTGAGCCCACGCAAGTACAATAATCTGCCGTTTTAAAGAACGTCTCTGCTACTGTTCTTGATGTTTCATATCTATTTATTTCATATAATCTATTAACACCATCCGATGCATAGGTATTAAGTCCAGATTCAAGTGATGCACTTACACCCCTGGTCCCTCCTATTACGTATGCCTTTTTATTTCGATCCAATCTTTTTAGATATGTTTTCTGTTCTTTTGTTAAACTCTTGTCTACCAGCATTATAGGTTTCCCTGCCGATGACGCTGATAAGCTATCAGCGAAATCATTTCCCGTGCAAACCAATAAATCTTCTGACTTAACATTTGCTGCTTTTAGTATTTCAAGATTAGTATCGTATCTTGTCGCCCCAAATAATCTTTCTACTCTATATCCTGTCGATTTTAAACTGTTTTCAAAACTTTCTCTTATTGCTCCTACACCTCCAAGTACACTTTACCATTTTTTTAAAGTTATCAACCAAATATTTTTTTACCATGGACTCCATTGCATCATTTACTAAAAGTATAGGTGCATTTTTCTTTTTCGCAAGATAACATCCTGTAAGTACATCAGGATAATTTGTGCCTGTTGTTATGACTACAGTATCAAACTTTTCTATATTCATACTCTTTTTAAATGCATCCACGGATTCGACTGGTGTTTTATACCTTGTTTCACCATACGCCCTTATATTATTTTTTTCCAAAAAATCTATCTGCATTTGTTTTTTCTGAATTAATTGTAAAATATAATGTTTTTTCACCAGTATATTTACCTTTGTAGTAATAATTATTTAAGTATTATACTATATCCTGTTATTTCATTCCATTTAATATATCTTTCTCACTATCCTATTACTACTTAATACAAATTAACCAATCCTTCAACTATATCGTTACTTATTAAAGTTTCTCCACCCATTACTGCCGCTTTTTTTAATGTCATATCCTCATAGTATTCTTCCGCAGCATTACAATTAATATTATTTACAAGCAAAACAGGTGACTGTATTGACGTTGCCAGCGGGCCCCCTGAAAGTCCATCAGGAAAAGTGCTACCATCAACTAATACAGCTGCTTTATTCCAATCTCCGAAGAATGCTCGCGCAACTGCAACAGATGTAGTATACCTGTTCATACCTGCTATTCTTATCGTGTCACTATATTTTTTACATTCCTGCTCTATATTTTCATTTACAGCTCCTACTCCACCTATCAAGAATACACCTGATACCTCAATATCATGTAAATATATCTCCTGCCCATTGGTCAGTCGATCATTAACCAAAAGTATCGGTTTCCCCAATGAAGATGCCGAAAGGCTGTCTGCAAAATCTCTTCCCGAACATACGATGATGTTTTCATTTTTTATTCCCGATTCTTTTAAAACAGCTAAATTTGTCTCATATCTATCCTTTCCATACAATCTCTTAACACTTGTAAATTTCTTCAGGTCTTTCTCTATATTAGAAGAAACAACAGCTTTCCCGCCTAATATATATACAGTACCCCTACTATTTATATTTCTTTTTATATAATTAATTGCCTCTTCTTTATAGTAGTCATTTATGAGTATTACTGGAGCGTTTTTCTTTGCAGCAAGATATCCACCTGAAAGTGCATCCGGATAATCATTTCCTGAAGCAATAACTATATTATCAAACTTGCCTGAATCCATACTCTTTTTTAAAGCATCTGCTACCATAAAGGCAGTCTCGTATCTATCTTTTCCCGCAAATCTTACCAAAGATTCACTTCCAAACACACGACTTATATTTTCATCAGCAGACACTTGAGGTTTATTGCCATACACAAGTTTTTCACTTTCCAACGTCCACTTTTGATTATTCCTATTACTAAAATACGCCAAATTGACTTTTCCATTTTCAGATATGGATACAGCACTAATAAAGGTCCCTAATTTTGATTTTATAACATAATTTCCATCTGATATTTTAGCAAATCTCCAAAGTTGTGCGTCAGTGCCATTCCATTTATGAACCTGCAGATTAGCACCTGCCGCCTTTGATGCATTTTCTACATCCAATACCAATCCTGTCGCTATATCTACTATTCTATAGTAATCCCCGCTTATTTTCTCAATGCGATATTTCTGCTCCAATATGTTCTCAAACCCATATAATCGGATTTTTTCATCAGATTGAGTCAATGAATACGAAGTATCAGCTCTACTCTTAAAAGAATATATTCCATCTTTTATTCCAGACAATTTATACGGCTTAACATTCCATTTCTGTCCAGTGCTAAAATCCATAACTCCCATATGGACTGAACTTTTACTTCCAGCAGAAACTGTAGTTCCTAATTTTGACTTCAAATAATAATTGCCTTGTCCATCCTCCACAAACTTCCATAGTTGCGCATTTGAGCCGTTTGAAACATATTGTTGCACCTCCACTCCAGGCTCTTTCGATCCATTAACAACATCAAATACTTTTCCTGAATGTTCTGCCGTGATTCTATAATATCCTTCATCTTCATATGTAACAGAAAACTGCTGAGATATATAATTGTTGAAATTATTGATACCAACACTTACTCTATCTTCAACACTTGAATTTTTGATATCCAAACACTTATTTTCGTCTGCAGAAGCAAATATGCTATATATTCCATTCTTAATTGGTCTATAATCAGATGCATTCAACTTCCATTTTTGCGCATCGCTTTTATTGTATGTTGCCGTAACAAGACTATTTGGCTTCGATGAATCATACTGCAAATATGTTCCTAAATTTGATCTTAAATAATAATATCCATCTTCAGAACTTTCAAACTGCCATATCTGTGCAGCTGCCTCATGCCACTGATATTGCTGAAGCTCAGCACCCGGTTCTTTATTGCTGTCTTTTATATCCAAAGCCTTTCCTGAATGTTCAGCAAGTATTTTATACTTTTTATTTCCTATACCTATTATTTCAAATCTATTATTTGAACCAATGTTTTCCTTTATGGCGATCTCCGCGGCCACATTATTCTCAACGCCCGCATCCTTTATGCTCAATATGCTATTCGTTTTCGCCTTATTGCTTAATGTATATGTCCCCTCTTCAACTTCCACCGCTTTTGAGCCATGATCCGCCGGATATCCTATGAGATAATTCATATCTACATTACCAGCTATCCCATTTACCTTTCCAGAAGAACTATACTGCCACATAGCATACTCTTTTTTATATTCACAAGTGTGATAGTATTGCGCAACCCACTTATACCATTTATCAAAACAGGAATCTGTGAGGTAATTATTCCACCAATTAAGGTTCGCATATACTCCTACTGGATATCCAGCTGCATTTATTTTATTACAAAATGTTTCAGCAATCTTACCAAAGCTTGATTTATATGCTAATGTACTACTATCTTCCATATCAAAATATACCGGATATGACAACGTTCTTCCTTTCAATAACCGCAATACATGATCTGCCTCGCTATCCGCTCTTGAGGTATTTGTCGCATATGAATAAATATATACTCCATATGGAATCCCAAGTCTTTCACACTCCTTAGCATTCTTTAAAAACTTACTGTCATCCTGATCTGTCTGATTCATTCCAAATCCGCATCTCAAAATAGCAAAATCAATACCGCTTGACTTTACTTTCTCCCAATTTATATTTCCCTGCCACTCACTTACATCTATTCCATGAGCAGTAGCATTAAGTGCCGATGCTGCCTTTCCTGCCTTAAAATTGTTACTGATATCCGCTTTATTTTCTATAGGAACACCATTATTGAAACGCCAACTATTAGCATTATCATTTTTTTCAGGATCATTTTCACCTATATCTATTGTACTATTTTCAGCAACTGAAACATCATATATAAGCTCGCTTTCATTCTCTGTAAAAGCTTCTTCCCCATATACCTGAATTCCACTAAAACCGATTATCATTACTGTTAAAATTGCCAATATTCGTTTCAACTTTTCTCTCCCTATCCAAGTAATATACATAATAAAATTTATATAATTATACCATTATTATAAAAGCTAAACAACCAATCTTCCTCTATTACCTGTTAACCATATCATTATAATATAAATACAACAGGGACGTCTATTCAATTTGTACGTCCCTGTTGTAAATGTTTTTTAATTAATAATATTGTTTACGACTTTGTCTGAAATCAAACTCGGTCCACCTAATACAGCAACTCTGTTTACTTCTGCCTTGCCTGCATATTCAGCAGTGTCACGATATCCAATATTCTCAACAAGCAATAAAGGAGAACCTATCGCCATTGCCAAAGGACCTCCTGAAAGTCCATCAGGAAAATCATATGCTCTTGCCAATACTATATTTTCACATTTTTTCTTAAAGAATTTTTTTGCTACAGCAACTGAAGTTGTATACCTGTTATCTCCATAGACTCTTGCTACATTGGCATATTTCTTACTATTATTCTCTATATTTTTGTTTACAGCTCCTATTCCTCCTACTATATATATTTGATTTGTATCCAAACCTTTCAAATACTTGCTCTGCTCCCCTGTAAAATTATCTCCAACTAACATAATCGGCTTTCCTACTGCTGATGCAGACAAACTATCAGCATAGTCTTTTCCGGAACAAATCAATATTTCCTCACTATTAATCTCAGCTTCATCTAATATTGCCAAATTTGTTTGATATCTATTATCCCCATAAAGCCTCTTTACATTTTGCTTTCCTATGCTTTTTTCAAATCTCTCTGAAACAGCTCCTACTCCTCCAAGTATATATACAGTACCGCCTTTCTGCAGGTTATCATCAATATACTCTTTAGCCATAAGTTCTGTATCTTTATCCATTCTAACTAAGATTACTGGTGCTTCCTTAACCTTTGCTAAATAGCTTCCCGTAAGTGCATCTGGATAATCACTTCCGCTAGCCACTATTATATTTTTAAACTTTTCTACACTCCAGCTCTTTTTTAAACCATCAGCGACCAATATTGATGTTTCTACTCTTTCCAAACCAGCAAATCTTATTTTTTCTTTATCTTCGAATAAGTTTGATGCATTGTCTTCACTTGATCCAACATCATATTCTGGACCTTTACCTTTCTGATATACTGTAACCTTATATTTTTGTTTATGTTCTCCGTTTGCGGAAATTATTTCAAATTCAAGAGTATCGCTTGTCTTATTATAATCTGCTGGCTTCATATATATATCGGGATTCCAATATATAAAATTACTATATGGTTCTTTTTTCTCAACATATATTCCCGCACCCATTTTAGTAATAGCTTCTAATTCATAATATCCCTGTTTAACATCAAATTCTTCAGGAACCACTAAGGTTGCCCCTGCCTCCGTCATCGCTTCTTCTAAATCAATATCTTTAACTGCAATTTCTTCTATTGTCTCACCATCTTCATCTAAAAATTTCCCTATGCTTAACGAAAGTGATTTTAACTCAGTGCTATTTCCTTTTGTATCCCTTATTATTTTAAGTTTATAGGTCTTATGAACTTTCCCGTTAGCTGATGTAGTCTTAACATTTATTGTTTTTTCTGCCTCACCATTATAAGAAAAAATATCGTCAAGCCCTTCGATCTTTATATTGTCAATATTATTAAATCCCACATCAAACGTATTGATACCTATTTCTTCATTATAATAATATGGTACATAAATTTTCGTTTCTTTGCCTTCCGATTTGCTCAGATCAATTCGTTCTGAGTGATAATATTGTCCATTAACATCACCGAAACCAATCCACAATTCATTTAATTCAGCTGATTCCCCATTGCTTTCCACAATTTTAAACTTGTATGTCTTTTCTTTATTATTGTTGATATCTTTCACATGATATTCAAAATATTCCTTATTTAAATCCAAACATTCATCTAACCAATCTTGTCCATTTATAGTAATTCCTTCTTTATTTACAAACCCAGTTACTTTTACAAAACCATTTTCAATAGTTCCATACGGAACTTCAATAACTATACCTTCATCACTCCATTTACCCTCATAAAACAATGTCGTTAATACTGGTTCATCAAACTCATCAGTTGTAATTCCGTCCCATGCCTCTAATGAAAACTGTACTTGATTTTCAATAGTTTGATTTAGTCGAGCACGTTCAACTAAATTAACAATATATGTGTGTGAATTATTTCCATCATATGATGTAGATTCTATTTTAGCATATCCTATGCCATTAGAACCTATTTTTACTGGAACATTTATTTTTTCACCTTTTGCATTTCTCCCGATTATAAAAACCCCTTGATTCTTATCGTACTCCGAAGGAATCTCGACAGTACATGCTCCACCTATAGGATTCAGCTCAATTTCTCCTTGCTTTACTCCATTAAATTGTATAAATAAATCAAACGGCATAGGATTAGAGGCATTTTGCCACACTGCATATAAATCATTTACATATTCTCCTATAGAACTTTCAATGAATAAAGCTTCTTCATCAGTAGACCATCCTTTAAAAACATATCCATCTCGCTTAGGAATCGGCAATAGGCTTGGATCTATCTCATATATTACCTCTCCTGAGGAATCCAAAAATTCAGCATTATAAACTAAACTGTCTCTATCATTATCATCAAACAATCCCCCGGGAGCGTGTAAATTAATACGCTTCATATTATTAACCAAACATCCAGGCAAGCCCTCAAATTGCGTAATCCCTTCTAACGTATCTCCATTAATCTTTATCATCATGTATTTATCCAGATTACTTACAGCATCACTTACAATCTGGCCCCCTGAGTATCCCATACTAATCTTTGTTCTTCTATTTGATTCACTTATGATTGTTGCTTCATCAAACTCACCATATTCATCTTTATTACATCCAACTACAAGTTGATCAACCTTAGCATCACCTTCTATACGAACAGAAACACTTGATACATAAGCATTTTCACATATTTTGATTTCGTCTACAGTTCCACCAGATATAATCACTTGCGACCAAGTGCTAACCTCTCCGCTTTTTCCACCCGCAATTATACCTTTAACATTACCGCCATTCATTATAATGTTACCTGATTCTACGTCTTCAGATTCACTTCCTGCGTAAATAATATATCCATCAGAAATAAAATAAGATTTCTCACTTTCATCCAGCAAGCATACTTTTACTGTTTTGCCTGGATTCTGTTCAATTTCTTCTGTAGTCATTTCATAGATTTCAATAGCTTGTCCTTCTGCATAAAATTCTTTATCAGTTTCATTAATCTGAGCTGCATACACAGAATTCATCATAATACTTAAAACGACAGCACCTATAAAAACAAATAATATAATTATAAATAGCCTTATACTCTTTTTTATTAATAACATGTTACGTCTCATCCTTTCTTTTATATCTGATTAATATTTTATCATATTATTATTTTATTTTCAAAACATTTCATATATTAAAAAAATAGGGCACATGCCCTATTCAATTCAATGCCGTATCAGCCTCTATCATGTTGAATTCCCATCCACAATCTTTTTCCACAAAACTTTTTAATATATCATTTTTATCATTTAAAATTTTGTACATTAATTTACATACTGATTTTTTATAAATTCTAAATCTAATATCTTTTAACAATCTTTGCTGCAAACCATTCTGTGGCACCAACATTCTAACTGTACTGCAAAACTTAGTAAGCCCACGTACTATTATTTTTAAATACATATCAGCATCTTTTTTCACCTTTAAATCAAAAATCTCAGCGTTGCACATCCCTCCGTCAATAGAAAAAGATATAATGCAATAAAACAACAATTTCCCTTCTTGCTCAACATACAAAAATCTTTTTACTTTCCCTGAACTGGTATTATCTTTAACTTTCCAATCATAAAAAGACTTGTTTTTATTTAATCCCATACTATCACTCAAAAATTCGCATTCTCCATAAAATGGAAAACAGTTGGATATCTTAATTATTCCATCACTGCTGAAAGTTTTGATTAAACATTTATCTAAATCTATAGTCTTATCATTTGGCTTTATCTTTAATACTCTTATAAGTAATTCTTTAAAAAGTTTAAACTTATTTCCTAATTTGATCATTATATCCAGATCATATTTCGTCCTATATCCCAATTTTTCAAAAGTTCTTTTAGATTTATCATTGGGAATTCCATATATCATATCATACTTATTTTTTAACAATTCTTCAGCTTTTGTAAGAATTTTGCTCAAATAAGCCTCGCCTCTGTAATCAATATCAACCACGCTCTCACATGATTGCAGCAACAATTGCTTTTTTCCGTTAATTATATATTCCTGAGGCATGAACATATTAAATGCAACTAATTTATCGTTATCAAACAGACCTATATTTTCTGAGCAGCCAACATATGGATTGCTAAAATGTTTATTATTCCAATTCTCTAAAGTAAATGACTGGCCAAAGGTTTTATTGAATAATTCTAATTGCTCCTCTTTTCTCTCTGTCCCTACAAAATCAAATACCAATTCCTCCTGTTTCAAATTCAATACACCCCCATATTCTATCTTTAAACATAACTGAAACAATTATAATAATTTTATTATTCTCAACTATTCCTGTTGCTCTATATTCTATCAATATATCCGGAACCATTTCTTTAATACGTATTTTATTAATTCCCTTTACCGTTAAACTTCTATTATCAATAACTCCCATATAAAGTTCACTATTAGACCCGCCGAAGTCATCTGATAATGTCAACAACAATATATCATTTTTTCCGTTGCAAATATGCGATACATGCCACAGCATTTTACCTTCCGGTATACAATTACTCAAATCAACTTCTGAACAACCCTCCACTTCAAATAATTGATTTTTTGTATACATAAGTTTTATTTCTTTATTTTGTTTTAAACAAAAATAAGCATGTACTCCTCTCTCATCACTTTTTACAGACGGAGATATTATATCGAATTTATCCATGGGCTCCGACACAACACACTCCTTATTCTTCCATAAATAACCATTTTCGCTAGTCATTCTATATATATTAGTAAGGGGGATCTCCTGATTATATATACATTCACGGTAATAACACTGAATATCCCCTGTGTCTAATTTCACTAATGTTGGATCTGATAAATGGTTCTTCTTACCTTCTTGCTCAGATGCTATTGGCCCCGCAATATACTTCCACATTAACTTATCGCTGCTTCTATATATGGTTGGCCTCTCATATTTATCATTACCAAATGGATATGGTGTTAACGCAAGCAAATAATCTGCATCCGCCAATTTAATTAAATCAGGATGAACACATTGATTAAAGTTATCCGGAGTTTTTATGTCCAATAATTTAAAACCTTTTATTTCCTGAAAAAGTTTTTGTTTTTTACTTACTTTTCTTCTTGCAAAAAATTTTAAAATTCGAGGTGGTTTTATATTTCTTCGCTTTAATAATGCCAATATAAAATATATCTTATCACAAGTTACTGCCTTTTTAATTATATGTAAAATACGATTCAACTCAAACACTCCTTATAATATCTATATAAATTCTTTAATAAAATCTCTAAATATAGTATTCTGCATTTGTCTGCCATATTTTTTATAATCTATATTTTCTCCCAGCACTTTCGCCTTGCTGTTATATATATCATCAAACGCAGCTCTTAATTCTTCGCGCGTAAAAAAGCCATATCCGTGATCAAAAGAATTAACAAAAGCATCTGATGTGGACCCTGGAATAATATACATAATTATCGGCTTGTTTAAAAAAATGTAATCAAATATTTTCGTACCATAACCCATTATCGCATCATTTGAAGCCATTAAAACATCCGCTTCATCAGCCAAAGCCTGCATACCCTTACTATATTCCACAAAGCCTCTGCATTCATAATCTATATCATTTTGAGAATACAGTTTTTCCATTTCAGGTTCCTTATTACCATATTGTATTATTTTAAGAGACATATTTTTTGCCTTCCAAAACTCACCAAGTTCCTCCACAATCCATGGAAGATGACTGCTCTTTACATATATACTAAACTTACCATAAATGCCTATGGTAATCGTATTATTATCATTTTCACGATCTCTTAATTTTATATCTTTTAATGCAAAATCATCATATCCGTTATAAATAACTTTTGATTTTATTTTTTCAAGAAAACTATACTGTTCTTTTAATGCCTGTAATGATTTTTCATCACAAATAGTTATTCCGTCAGCCTTCTTTAATGCAGGTCTTTCATAAAAAAAGGACTTTGCATATTCTTCTAATTTACTTTGCTTATCATTGTCTCTGTAAGACCTTGTCCATAAATCTCTATAATCAATTATTACAGGTATATCAGATTTTCTCTTTATTTCATTTACCAATGGTAATGTATAATATGGTCCAACACTTATTATTACTATATCATATGAAGCTAAATCCACTTTACTTAATGCGCGTTTATATGCTTTAACACCGGAAGAAAATGTTTCGCCCACATCAGCTTCGATTACCTTAACTCCCTTTACCGGTTTTTCATCCGTAATCTGCGGATAAGAGCTTATTTTATTCTGTATTACGGTAACTTTATCAAACTGCATTAAATATTTGCTTAAGCTTACCATTCTTATTTTCCCGACAGTAGCGCTGGGAATAAATCCTGGAGAGACTATTAAAACTTTCATTGACTATTTCCTCCTCAATGAATTTTACTTTCTTTAAGAAATAAGTCTACACCGATAATTGTCAGATATAATGGAACCTGATAGATTGTCCACTTTAAGAAAGTACTTGGCATTACCGTACTTATAGCAAATGCTATAAACAATACAAAACATAATACAGCCCTGTATCCCTCTGATTTTTTCATATGTTTAATTGTAACATATATAATAAATATACATAGTATTATAAATGCAATTGCAATCAATAGACCGTATTGAACCATTAACTCCACTATATAGTTATGTGGATTAATAACATCTGCAGTTTTAACAGTATACTCAACATTATTTTGAAAAATATCTGTAAAGCTGTTAGGTCCATTTCCCCAAATAGGACTTTCTTTTATTGTATCAATTCCTGAAAAAAACAAATTCTTTCTGACTTCAAAGGTTCCCATTCCATCATAATTTATCTGATCTACAAGGCTGTCTCCTCTTAATATCTTTTCTAACTGTTCAAAATTAAGGTTAATATTGCCATTATATAAAGCCATATTACATTTAATAAAAATCCCTTTAATAATTCTCTTCAAAGCAACAGTAAATAAAAAAACACATCCTATCAAACCCGCAGATTTCATCAATACCGGCTTTTTATCTTTTTTAATTATAAGCATAATAATTATACTGCTTATTACAATTACAAACAGTCCCAGCCTAAATAATGTAGAGTCACTCATAACTACCGGAATCAAAACAAAAATAAGCTGAGCTAAATGAATGGCAAAGCTCTTTATTTCTTGCGAATATAATACTTGGACAATAATTATGGCGCATACAACTAATAACATTGCCGCCAAATTATTTTCATTAGCAAAAAATGCGGTTGCCGGATGAAATGTATAAGGTTTACAATAAACTATATCGTTAAACCTGCTTGACGGTAATTCAAATCCCCAAATAATTTCAAAATATGAAATCATCGCTATTATTATTCCTATATATTTAAATACATTTACAGCAAATTGCCAAAGCTCTTTATTGGTATTAACAAAAAGAGAAAGGCAGAAAAAGAAAAGCAAATTAATTGCAATTGCAATCAATTCAGAAACTGCACCTTCGACAGATTTTCCTAAGACAACCCAAAATGCTGCAAGAATAATCATACACAAAATAATTACTTCCAAAAACAAAGCTGACTTTTGTAAAAGTGGCTCCATATCCCATTGCTTTCTTAAAACCATATACAAACATATTATTAAGCAAACTAACAACACAATTCGAAAAACATCAATTATTATACCTGAAATCTCAAAACGAAAACAATATAAATATCCATTAAAAAAAAGGCTTGCCAATAATATGAAAATTAGAGCTTTTCTTATTGTTAGATCTTTTACATTTCTAATCTTAAATTCCGCCATCTATTACCTCCGTATATACCTTAATATGTTTGCTGACTACACTGTCATATCCAAACTTTACCCTTGCATATTCTGCAATTTGCCTTCTATCATATAACTCCAAATTATTATACATATACTGAAATGCTTCTGCCATCTGTTTAACGTTCCCAACATCAACCAACAAACCATTATCTTTATTTATCATACTTTCAGGTCCCTTACATCTTGTTGACACTACCGGCACGCCAGAACATAAAGCCTCAGCTGTAACTATGGAAAACGTTTCCAAACTGCTGGAGCAAACAAACAATGAACAATCCGAATAAAAATCAGATATTTTTTCTCGATTTATTTGCCCTACAAATACAACATCATTTTCTACTGCTAACAAATCTCTCAAGTTCAATAAATAATCATATTGATTTCCCGTTCCCCCTATAATAAGTTTTGTATCCTCCTTATCTTTCGCAAATTCAGCAAATGCTTTGATTAAAACATCATATCCTTTTATTTCTCTTAACGATCCCAATGCCTTTATTGTAAAGACTCCTTGATGTCGAGAATTTTTAAAATTCTCTATCGCTATCCCATTGGGAATCAAAGTAACCTTTTCCAATCCAAATCTGTTCATTTTCCTTTTAAAAGGCTCTGATATAGCTATAGCTGTATCACACTTAGATAATGCTTTTTTAAATCTTCTAAAATAAAATTTTTCCGGTTGATCTTTTAATACATTTGACAGATGCTCCGTATAGACTAATGGACGACCAAATCTTTTTTTTATATCTAATGCGATGTTTATCATGCTACATGATTCCAGATGAATAACATCTGGGATCCCAAATGATTCTGCAATTTTTTTACACATAAAACCTACTTTAAATCGATTCTGTATCTCTGCCCCTTCTACAGAACCCGGAAATAAATTCTTTTGATTACATCTAAATTCATGAACTCCATTAATTATCTCATATTTTATCCCTATATTTTTTCTTTTCATTCTGAAACTAATATCAAAATATAATACCGCTACATCATTACCTTTTTTAGCAAGCGCTTCAGCCAATTCTTTAAAAAAAATACCTTTTAAACTGTTATCATTATCTGGATACCATGAGGGGATTATCAATATCTTCATTATAAAGATTCCTTTCTCTTTTTCTTGTACAAATAAAAAATATACAATAAGTTTACTAATCCTGAAACTGTATATGCAATTGTTAATGCTATTACTGCCCCGTTAATCCCATATATTGTTATAAAAATACAATCTAAAATAATATGACAGATTGCTGTAATTCCTGAATTTATAGCATTAAACTTCACCTTTCCTATTGCGCCAAGAATACTCCCTAACGGCATTCTTAATATACTGTTTATCGAAAAAGTAAACCACATTATTCGCATCAATCCCAATGCCGGCATATAATCTGCTCCAAAAATAAATTTTATCAAAAATGGAGAAAAACAAAATAATATAATCGCCATCGGCAAGATAATCGCTCCCAATAAACCTATTGTAACGAAAGTCTTTTTTTTAATCCAATCAAAATCATCAGAGTGCCTTGTAAAATATGGATATATGCAAATAACTACAGCATTGGCGATAAATTGCAGATTGGTCGGACCAATAGATGCCGCTCTATAAAAAGCTGTTTGTGTCTCATCCGCTATTATTGCGGTTACCACCATTTGTTCATTCATCGGCATTATTATAGAAAAAGCGTTTGCAAACAACCCTCCTATTGCAAAATAAATGAGTTGCTTTTTTTCATCTCGACTTAATTTCAACGGCTTTGTTGAAAACAATTCGCTTTTTTTCTTAATAATAATTATTGCAACAACAATTATTATTATATACGCCATATATCTACCTACTATAGCCCCCATTACTTTATAACCCAAAGCAAGTAATATTTGAAAGCCTCCATAAAGTACTGTATATATTACCGAAATCCTGGCATATTCTTTATTTTTCATATCGGCTCTAAGAAACAGACTAATGCAATCAAATACATATGAAAACATAGGTAAAGCCAACCCAATAAACAAATATATCTCCAAGCCTTCAATACTCAAATCAATATTAGACAATCCTAAAATAACAAGAACTAATATACATCCATTAATTACCATTCCCCATTTTAAACAAAACTCAAAAATGGCTCTTTTCCCTGCATAAGTTTCCTGCAATACACAAAATCTCAAAATCGAATTAGATAAGCCTAGCCCACTTACTATAAGAAGGTATGAGTTGAAATTATCTACAATACTCAGAACACCATATTGAGATGTATCCGCAATTATTCTTGGTAAAAACAATACAGAACAAAACGAAATACATTTAACCAATAATGACCCCAAAAAAACAGAGAAGAAGCCTTTTTCTCTCATTTTATTTACACCATTAACTATAGTGTTTTTATTAAGATATTTTTTAACTTTTCTTCTCATTATGAAGACCTGTCCGTTTTATATTCCTTAATTATGTCCGTATATATACTTATCATATTATCTACATTATCATTCCAATTGTATTTTTTTTCCACAATTTTACGTCCTTCTTTTCCCATTTTTTTCATTAATCCATTATCTGCAATAATGTCAAAAATCAAATCAGAAATGCGTTCATAATCATTATTATCGACAATAAATCCATTTTTATTGTTGATTACTATTTCCTTAAACCCTTCAGCCTGAGATACTACAACAGGTTTTTCCATTGCCATGGCTTCTATAACTGCAACTCCAAAGCTTTCATTATTACTTAATGCACAAAATACATCAAATGAATTTAATGCTTCAGGAACAAAACCATACGGTATTTTACCTTTTAATGTAATAATATCTGAAAGATTTTTCTCATTAATAAGATTCTGCAAATAATTTTTTTGACTTCCTTCTCCGTATATATCCAAAAACAATTTGCTCTCGAATTTCGAATTCTTGGCTTTCTCAATTAACTTTTCAAAACTTAAAATTAATTTATCTATGCCGTATACACTTTCCAATGACTTAACGGTTCCAATTATACATTGAGGTCGATCAATTATTTCATAATTTCTCGGATTGAACATATTTAAATCTACCCCAAAAGGAGTTAAATAAATATAGAGTTGATCATTACCAATCACCTCTTTTATTTTTCTCGCCATGCATTCACTTGTAGATGCTATATAATCTGCTTTTTTTATATTCTTGACAATTACATTATAATTAAAATGATTTTTAAAAGGAAATTCATAGATATCACTTCCCCAAAACGAAAGCATCACCGGATGAATATCAGCCATTCTTGCAAGAGTGCCGTAACCACTGGCATAATGAGCGTTAATAATATCAGGTTTAACTCTCCTCACATATTTCCTTACTTCAATTGCATTAAAATAATATCCCTTACTTCCTGAATATTTTAATTCACACATATTCACACGACAATCAATTTTGTCTTTAAACGGATTATGTCCTGAATTATACAGCAGATGTACCTCAATGCCTTTTTCTACCAACGTATTTACCCATCTTACCGTATGGGTGCTTTTCGCTGATGCAAGAAATAAAACTACCATTATTTACAACCTCTTAAAATTCTCCTTCCATATCAGTAGATGCAAAATCTGTTAACGGCAGCTTTACTGCCTGTCCTGTTTTCTGGCTCTTGTATATTGACAGGATTACTTCCAATGCATTTCT
Source organism: Lentihominibacter sp. (assembly GCF_046951855.1). Taxonomy (NCBI): domain Bacteria; kingdom Bacillati; phylum Bacillota; class Clostridia; order Peptostreptococcales; family Anaerovoracaceae; genus Lentihominibacter; species Lentihominibacter sp. The sequence continues at coordinate 20,342 of NZ_JBKTXS010000003.1, forward strand.
GCCGGCAACTGCATCCACATATGGAGTTCTGTCATTTTCTATAGCATCTATAACATCAGCAAACAAGCTTGTATGTCCATTTCCGTATACATTACTTGTTTCTTCCTTTAATCCTTTATTCTGGTTATCTTCTTCTGTTTCATCTGCGAAATTCCATACATCAATATTATTAGTTGAAGTTCCGCCAATCTTAACTGTTCCGTTTTCTCCGAATATGTACAAGGTTTCTTCCAAATTTTTAGGATACACGTTAGTCGTTCCTTCAATAGTACCGATAGCGCCATTTTTGAATTTAACTACTGCCACTCCAACATCTTCTGCCTCTAAATAGTCATGGAATTGCTGTCTTGTTGCACCGTAGATTTCTTCTATTTCATCTCCCATCATCCATCTGAGCAAATCTATGCCATGAATGCACTGATTCATAAGCGCTCCGCCATCCTGAGCCCAGGTGCCTCTCCATGAGGCCTGATCATAATACCCCTGATTTCTGTTCCATCTTACGTGAATAGAGCCATGCGACAGCTTTCCGAATCTTCCGCCTTCCACAGCCTTTCTGAGCTGCTGTATAGCTACATTAAATCTGTTTTGATGACATGCCGATACTTTAACACCTTTTTCTTCAGATAGCTTGATTATCTTGTCAGCATCTTCCATACTCATGGCCATAGGCTTTTCTATAATAAGGTTAACGCTCTTCTCTATACAATGTAAAGCAATTTCGGCATGTATCCCACTCTCTGTAGCAATACTTACAAGTTCAGGCTTTACTTTCTCAATCATCTTCTTGTAATCTTCGTATCTTTTAATTGTATCATCGTTCTGTAATTCATGCTTTGCAAGCAGTTCTTCCATTTTTTCAGGTAATACATCGCATACAGCTGCTATTTCCAAGTTATTATTTATTGCCGCTTTCATATGATTTGTTGCAATTCTTCCGCAACCTATTAATGCATATTTCATTTTTTCTCCTCTTATTTTCTTTCCGAAAGACCACCATCGGCTACATCATATATTCTCCCACACTTTTCACAATGAAAACCATCATTCAGACGTTCTCCGCATTCGCATACCCAGCCAATCTGCTTCGCTGGTACTCCTGCCACTAGTGCGTAATCAGGAACATCTTTCGTAACAACTGCTCCGGCAGCAACCATCGCCCATTTTCCAACTTCATGACCACATACTACTGTAACATTTGCTCCTATAGAAGCTCCCGTATGCAAAACAGTTTTTTTATAACCCGCACTGCCTTTTGGATACTTTGCTCTTGGCGTCAAATCATTAGTGAACACCATAGATGGCCCGCAAAAAACATAATCTTCAAGTTCAACACCTTCATATATGGATACATTGTTCTGAACTTTACATCCATTACCTATTTTAACATTGTTTGATACATTAACATTCTGCCCAAAAGAACATCCTTCACCTATCTGTGCACCGGATTGAATGTGACAGAAAAACCAGATCTTTGTATTATCTCCTATTTTAACATTATCATCAACAATACTTGTCTCATGGATAAAAATTTCCTTGTCTTTCATTTTCCCTCCATATACGTCTAAACTCTTTTTTACTTTTTAGTATTATCAAAACTCTTTTTTCTGTAAAATTTCATCTAATTTAACTATATTTTTTTCTAACATATCGTATCTATAAAATTTCCCATCAACAACAAAGTTTCTTATGGTCTTTTCAATATTTTCAGTTTTCTCATTATACCAAAATGCATGGGTAAGAATATGTAATCTATCGTAATTATTAGACAAAATAATTTTATTAACATCCTCTCGCCAATGTCTTCTACTATCCGATAAATATTTAAATTTTTTAAAAAAGGCCTCGCTATATGAATTTATCACCGGAGATAAATCGTAATTTGATTCTAATGTTTTATCTGAAGGTCTATGCATTGAAACACATTTTATTCTTATATTTAAAATTTTTTCCATTAATGCTATTTCATCATATATAATATTTCTTATTCCGTTTTTATTTTTATAATCCTCCCAACTATAATTCATTTCATCAAAATGCAATCCTACTCCATGACCCATTGATATAATTTGCATTAATTTGTCACGTATATCCCTATTCATAATATTATAAAACGGTGATGATACTAATACAAAATATATTGAACTTATACCTATCTCTTTTTCAATTTTAGCTAAGTTTAAGGCTTTATCTATAGAATAATCAATATCATGTCTCATAATAACACATTTTTCATACTCCATCCAATTATGGTAATCTGCAAACGCATAATTATTTTTTCTTAAATTTTCCACCATATCCGAATATGCTTTATATGTAAAGTCCATGCATTTACTCCTATTATAGCACTTCTATATTATCTCTTACCGCTATATCACTCATTATATTTTTAGTATCAAAAATAGCTTTTGCATTTTTCTGAATCATATCATAATCTATATTGGTATGCGCACACGTAATCATAATAAGATCATATTTTGATATATCCTCAGCAGAAATATAATCAAGTCCCTCTGTTATTTTTCCATTTTCTTTAAATGATTTTATGTACGGATCATAAAAATCAACATCGGCACCATTTTTCTCAAGTATATTAATGATGGGAATAGCAGGACTTTCTCTATAATCATCAATATCCTGTTTATATGCAACCCCCAACACCAATACCTTCGAACCATTCAAAGCTTTTTTATATCTGTTTAAAATCCAGCTTGCTCTTTCAACGCAATATTCCGGCATTTTATCATTAATCATCATTGATGACTCTATCATTGACGTATGAAATCCATATTCTCGCGCTTTCCATGAAAGATAATAAGGATCCAGCGGTATACAATGTCCTCCAAGCCCTGGTCCCGGATAAAACGGCTGGAATCCATATGGCTTAGTCTTAGCAGCATCTATCACTTCCCAAAGGCTTATACCCATCTTATTACAAAGTATTGCCAACTCATTCACAAGCCCAATGTTAATATTTCTATATGTATTTTCCAATATTTTTTCCATCTCTGCTACTGCCGGTGATGAAACTTCACAGACATCTCCATCCAATACCGCTCGATACATTGAGGCGATAACTTCAGTTGCATCTTTACCTATTGCCCCTACAACTTTAGGCGTGTTTTTTGTTTTAAATTCTTTATTGCCTGGATCCACTCTCTCCGGCGAAAAGCCAAGATAAAAATCTTCCCCACATTTAAATCCTGAGTCTTCTTCAAGCAATGGCTTAATAAGTTCCTCTGTAGTTCCCGGATAAGTTGTTGATTCAAGAACTACCATAGTTCCTTTTGTCATATGTTTTGCAATCTCAATAGTCGAGTCCTTAACATAACTGATATCCGGCTGCTGATGCTCGTCCAATGGAGTCGGTACACATATTGCAATAAAATCTACATCCTTTACGAAACTGAAATCTGTGGTTGCAGAAAGCATTCCTTCTTTTACAAGTTTCTTTAAATCTTCATCAACCACATCTCCTATATAATTATCCCCGGCATTTACAAGATCCACCTTTTCCTTTTGGATATCAAATCCTACTGTCTTGAAGCCTGCTTTTGCTTTCTCAACAGCTAAAGGAAGGCCTACATATCCAAGCCCTACGACGCCTACTTTAATTGTTCTTTCTTCAATTTTTTTAAGCAACATATCTTTCATAACAATCACCTTCCATTTATATCACTTTTTAAGTGGCCTTGCCGGAACTCCTATTACTGTAGTATTATCTTCAATGTTTTTTAAAACAACACTACCCATTCCAACGACTACATTTTCTCCTACTTCTACTTGATTTTTTATCATTGCAGATGCTATATAAAGATTATCTCCAGTTTTAACAGAACCATATATTTTAGCACCACACACTAATGAACTGTTTTTGCCTAAATATGCATTATGCGAAATCAGGCATTGTGCATCTATTTTGCACCCCTCTTTTATAACAGTATTATCTATCGTTCCTCTATTTATTACGCATGCGGGACCAATTAAAACATCATCCTCTATTTCAACACCACCATAGTGCTTGATCATCTTTTTTTTATGGTTTTCATCCTCCACATAGCTGTAATCATCATGTCCAATAATTGCACCTGATTGTATCGTACAATTGCATCCAATATTCACAGAATTAATAATGTTTACATTATTGTATATTATTGTATTGTCTCCAATTTTGATCTTTCCTGAAATAACACAATTATGGCCAATTTTAACGTTTTTACCAATCTCAACATCTTCAGAAATATATGTACCTGCTCCTCTATCAGGTAGTTTACTTTCGGTAAAAAAGAATTCTTCTATAATAAAGAAAAATACAGATTTAGGACTGTCTGTAACAATACAATTATCACACAAGTCTTCTCTATATTCAGGTGCAACCAACAGCTTATAACGCTCCTTTGCATCATTTTCCATAATATTGGCATTCTTACACCATGTTATTGTTTGAGGTTTATAATTGTATAATGAAGAAAAACCTTCAATCATATCATCTTTTTGACCTGTAAATTGGATTTTTAAATTTTTCTTTTCTAAAAAGTTTATAATGTTTTTGATTTTTACCATCTATATACATTCCTCTATTTAAAAATTAATCTTTGATATAATTTTAATGATTTTTTCTGCTGCATCACCATTACCAAAAGGATGTTCGTCTTGCCCTATTAATTGCTCAACGCTTAACTTTTCCAAAATCTCTTCTTTATTAGGTTTAGACAATTGATTTCTTTTCCCTGTCATTGTGTCTATCCAGGCAACATCATCCGCAATAGTAATACATTGTGTTTCTGCAAAAAAAGCTTCCCTTTGCAATCCACCTGAATCTGTTACTACTTTTTTAGCATTTTTCACTAAATATAAAGACATTAAATATCCTACAGGCTGACACAAAATCAAATTATTCAATAAATGTTTTTCTTTTAATAATTTTGCCCTTTTTTGGTTTCTGGGATGAACTGGATATATAGTTTTGATTTCCAATTCATTCATTGCTAACATAATCTCTAACAATGCATCGTCTGTGCGCGTATTTTCTTCCCTGTGGCATGTTAGATAATAAAATTTGCTTGGAACTTCAAAACTTTCTCCGTCTAAACCAATCAATACTTCCACTGGTAGCAAAGAGCGCTTTTCAGAATAATATTTAAATGCATCATACATCAAATCCCCTACAAAATAGGCATTGTCCCCCATATTTTCTTTTTGTAAACATTCCAAATCAGCCTTAGTACAACACATTAAGTATGTTGAAACCCTATCAGTAATAACACGATTTATTTCTTCAGGATTTGTAAACGTTCCATTTTTTATCCCAGCTTCTCTCACACCTGCTTCAATATGACATATTGGGATAAACAATTTAGACGCTGCAACAGCTCCTGCTAATGTTGAATTCGTGTCTCCATATAATAATACTAATTCAGGATTTTCCTTCCTCATTACCGCTTCTAAAGAAATCAACATTTTCCCTGTCATTTCCCCATGTGTGCCTCCTGATATTCCCAAGTTATAGTCCGGCTTTGGAATATCCAGTTCTTCAAAAAAAACATCCGACATATTATAATCATAATGTTGTCCTGTATGTACTAATACCTCTGTATGCACTGCTCTAATTCTTCTTGAAATCACCGCAGCTTTAATAAATTGTGGCCTTGCACCAACAATCGATAAAATTTTCATTTCAACGCCTTTCTTTTTATTTGATTTAACCTAACTGGCAAATAATTTTTTCAAGCCTATCTGCCCATTCTTTATAATCAAAATCCTCTGCTGCCTGCCTGGCATTATTGCATAATCTCTGATAACTATCAGTGGGCAACTTTTTTATACTTAAAATTGCATCAGCATATTCTTTATCAGTATTGAATTCTTGTGCAATACCACATTGATATTTTTCTATTATGTCATATCCCATATGGACATTTGCAATAACAGGTCTACCGCTTGCCAAATATTCAAACAATTTATTTTGACTCGTTCCAAATCTATCTATTTTACACTGCTTATAATTAAGCAATGATAAATCCCCCTTCGATAAAATATAAGGAACAAATTTTTTATCCACTTTTCCTTTGAATTTAACATTGCTAATATCATTTTTAAAGCAATATTCTTCTAAACGCTTTTTATCTGAACCATCTCCGAAAATCAAAAACTCTATTTCATTTTGTTTTATGTGTCTTGCACATTTTATGATATTCTCAACACCATTAGCGGGTCGTATTGATCCAGTATATATCACTTTGAATGTTTCGTTATTTTCTAAGTCCTTATCAATATATGTATTGTCTCTAATATTTTTATAATATACGTCCAAGTCAACCCCATTATTAATATAAAATACTTTTGAAAGGTCAACACTATCCTCCCAATGCTTTTCTTTTATATAATCTTTGCCACCCTCCATTGTGAATATTAAAGCATCAGCTTTTTTGTAAATCCATTTTTCCATAGCATACAAAGCTTTAATAATTAGATTTTTTTTAGTAAAACCAAAATCCAAAAAAGTTTCAGGCCATAAGTCCCTAATCTCACAAATACATGGTACATTACTCCTTTTAGCCAACTTCAATCCTGCAACTAAAGTGAGCGGATGTACTGATGAAGCCAAAATAACATCAGGTTTTTCTCTATTTTTCAAAAAAAAGCATCCCGTTTTTATAATATTTTTATAAAAACTTAAAATGTTCATAATTCGTGACAATCCATTACCTTTATATATTTTTGCTTTAACAAAAATATAACTTGTATCATCCGCACCTGTTTTTTCTATAAATAAATCACCTTTTAAATCAATAAAATCATCACTATTATGAATAGTATTCGCGCAAAAAATTTTCACATCATGATTTTTGTTCAATAAGTACTTTGATAAAGCATGATGTCTTCCTGTTTTATCAAAAAATTGGTTTGTTGCATAATGATTAATCATCCATATTTTCATTATATTCACCTTTTATTTATTCTCTTTGCAGGGGTTCCTACATAAGTACCTGCACTCTTTATACTCTTTGCAACAGTACTATTTGCTCCTATTATTATATCAGAACCTACTACTTTATTTTGTATTATTTTGCTGCCAGTTCCTACTTCAGTTTTCGCTCCAATAATAACATTTCCGGAAATATTCACGCTTGGATATATCGTAACAAATGACTCAATTATATCATCGTGCCCTATCGTACAATCTAAATTAATAATATTAAAATCCCCTATTTTAATATTAACTGTCAATATACTTCCTGCACATATAATATTGCCTTCGCCCATATCAATATGATTTGACATCTCCACGCTTGGATCAATCAAGTTTGGATACGAGACATTCTCCAAACTATATAATTTTTCTATTATTTTTCCCCTGATTTCAGGCACTCCTATGGCACAAACAACATTAATTTTTTTATTATACTTTCTTAAAAATTTAATGTCGCCCAAAACTTCATATCCATTAATAATGGTACCTATTTCAACATTATCATCTATATACCCCAATAAATTCCATGTTTTGCTTCTTTTATTAATTCTTTCTATTAACCACTGTACCTCTCGCCCGAAACCACCGGCTCCAATAATTACTATATCTTTCATATTATTTGTTCTCATTGCTTCCTTTAAATTCTTCCATTGTCACAGATTCTTCACTAGTAATACCTTCACGAATAAAAACAGTTTTTATAGTTTTTAAGATAACAGCAAAATCAATTAAAAAATTAATCTTATAAACATAAAATACATCCAACTCAAACTTTTCTTCCCAGCTTATAGCATTTCTTCCATTGACTTGTGCATACCCGGTTATACCCGGTTTGACAAGATGTCTTTGCTTTTGAAAATCGTTATATAAGGGAAGATACTTTACTAACAAGGGCCTTGGTCCCACGATTGCCATATCTCCCTTTAAAATATTAATCAGCTCAGGAAGCTCATCAAGGCTTGTTGCTCTCAGTTTTTTACCAAAGCTTGTAAGTCTAACATCATCAGGCAAAAGCTCACCATCCGTATCTCTTTCATCAGTCATTGTTCTGAACTTATACATGGTAAAAATCATTTCATTAAGTCCCGGACGCTGTTGTTTGAAAAGAACAGGCCTTCCCAGTTTAACAGCTACCAGTACCGCCGTAATGATTAACACAGGGCTTAACAGTACTATTGCTAAAAGTGCCAACAGAAAGTCCATACTACGCTTTATATATCTATCATAAAAAGTTCTTTTGTATTTCATCATTTTTCCCATAAGCTTTTAATTATATTTACAACCCTCTTCAGGTCATCTTCATCCATCTTCGTATCACTAGGCAAGCAAACGCCTCGCTTGAAAAGCTCTTCTGAAACCCCACCGTTGTCTATATAATCACATTTGCTAAACACAGGCTGCATGTGCATGGGTTTCCATACAGGCCTTGCTTCTATATCATCATCTTCTAGAGCTATCTGTATATCCAGCGGTGTCACTTTTGACGCTTCCGCTATGAGCATACATGAAAGCCAACAATTACTTCTTTCTATATTATCATGCAAAGGCATCATTTCTATATCGTCTATATCTGAAAATGCTTCCCTATAATAATTATAAATCTCACGCTTTCTATTAATTCTATCTTCAAGAACTTTAAGCTGACCTCTTCCTATGCCTGCAACAATGTTACTCATACGGTAATTGTACCCCAGTTCACTATGCTGATAATGTCTTGCCTTATCCCTCGCCTGAGTAGACCAGAAAAGTGCTTTTGCCGCTTTCTGCTTTGCATCAGACCCGTTACATAAAAGCATACCGCCTCCGGAAGAAGTTATTATTTTATTTCCGTTAAAAGAAACTATTCCATACATACCGAAAGAACCTGTCATTCTCCCTTTGTACAAAGTTCCGAGACTTTCAGCCGCATCCTCAATTATTGGAACATTATACTTATCACAGATTTTTGTTATTGACTCCATATCCGCTGCCAGCCCATATAAATGAACAACTATTACAGCTTTCGGAAGTTTCCCTATTTTTTCATATTTAGTAAAGGCTTTTTCCAGAGCCTCAGGACTCATATTCCACGTATCCCGTTCGCTGTCAATAAATACCGGTTCTGCACCTTCGTATAATACCGGATTCACAGTAGCGGAAAAGGTAAGCGACTGGCAAAATACTACATCGCTCACTCTTATTCCTAAAAGCTTAATAGCCATATGCATAGCCGCTGTCCCGGAAGAAAGAGCCAGCGCAGCTTTACTGCCAATTTTGTCGCACATTTCTTCTTCAAATTTATTGACATTCTCACCCAACGGCGCTATCCAGTTAGTATCAAAAGCTTCTTTTATATATTCCATCTCATATCCTTCATCACTCATATGCGGTGAAGCTAAAAAAATACGTTTCTTCTCAGTCATGCTTTTCATCTCCTATTGTGGTGTATATGTGTCGCAGATTTTCTTAATCTCGACCTTTATATCACGACTATTAGCCTCGGCAACTTCTATAAGGCTATTCAACTTGTCCAAAAACACATTCTTATCTATGTCTATAGGCTGACCCACAAATATTAAATCATTAGGAGTGCTCTCAAGGCCTTCTTCTGCCATCAGCAGTTCCTCATAAAGCTTCTCTCCCGGCCTCAAACCTACTATCTCGATCTTGATATCCCGGTCAGGAATGTAGCCTTTCATTCTTATCAGATTTACTGCCAAATCATATATCTTTACAGGCTGTCCCATATCAAGCACAAATATTTCGCCGCCCTTTGCCAGTAATCCTGCCTGCAAAACAAGAGAAACAGCTTCGCTTACAGTCATGAAAAATCGGGTTATCTCCCTATGTGTAAGAGTTATGGGGCCGCCTGCTTCAATTTGCTTAAGGAACAGTGGTATTACGGATCCGTTACTACCCAATACATTTCCGAATCTGACTGCCACAAATTCCGTGTCAGACATTCTGCTGTATGTCTGCACTATCATCTCACAAATCCTCTTAGTTGCACCCATAACATTGGTAGGTCTTACTGCCTTGTCGGTGGAAATGAGCACAAATTTCTTAACCTCATACTTATCAGCAAGCTTTGCCATGTTCAGCGTTCCCTTGCAGTTATTCTTGACAGCTTCATTAGGAGAATATTCCATAAGGGGTACATGTTTATGAGCAGCGGCATGATATATCACATCGGGCCGATATTCTTTAAAAATACTTTCCAGCCTGTCATAATCTCTTACTGATGCTATTAATACATGAACCTCTGCTTCCGGATAATATCTGGCAAGCTCCATCTGCAGTTCATATGCTCCATTCTCATATATATCCACAATAAGCAGTCTTCCCGGTTTATTGGCGATAATCTGTCTGCAGAGCTCTGAACCTATAGTGCCACCTCCTCCGGTGACCATAATTGTTTTCCCTGAAACAAAATCTGTAAGCTCCGGATTTTCTATCACTACCGCATCTCTTCCCAACAGATCTTCATAATTCACCTCTCTTATGGCACTGCTGAGCGACGATGTGAGGCTTGAAGCAATAGATGGCAATCTCTTTAACTTTGCATTTGTCTCCTGACAAATGGAAATAATATCTCTAATGGTTACAGGCGATGCCGAAGGTATTGCGATGATTATTTCATCCACTCTGTACTTATCCGCCATTTTAGGAATATCATCTCTGTCCCCTACTATAGGAAGTCCATGTATATATTTGCCTTTTTTGGCAGGATTATCATCTATTATACACACCACACGGGAAGTTCCGGGTCCGAAACGAAGCTCTTTGATCAAAAGAGAAGCCGCAGAGCCTGCGCCTACTATCATTACTCTCCGCTTTTCACCTGTTTTCTGATATTTCTTTTGAAACTGTCTGAAAACCCGCAGTGAAAATCTGGCACCTGCCAGAAGAATAAACAAAAATACCCAGTTAAACACATAAAAACTGCGTGGCATGGCGATGCTCCACAGGAGCCTATACGCAACATACAACGCTTCTATTACAAGTGATGCTTTGAACACGGAAATCACTTCATCTACTCCCGCATATGTCCACACCCGATTATAAAGTTTAAATGCCGCCATAACCGCTACAGTTATTGCTATATCTATCGGAAGGCACTTAACAGCAGGTATGAGATAGAACATGTCCATCGTAAAGATACCAAACCTCAATGCCAGCGGAGCGATCGAACTGAAGGCTACGATAGCAGCATCTATAATAATCAAAATTATTATTCTTATAATTTTTGAACGCATAATTTTCTTTCCCTGATTACTTATTTATATCAAAAGTACAATACATTATCTGCACATACAGATTAATGTTATCATAAAAATGTGATAGTTTCAAGGAATATGCTCACAATGAAAACTTAGATCGGAAGTTTCATTAAAGACTTTAAAGGAAATTTTAATGATTTTCCTCTCACTGTCAAATAAGATTAATTACATTCAGCAAAACAAAACCTCTTGCCACTTCTTCTAAAATCATTTATAATTGATACATTCATATCTGGGGCACTAGCTCAATGGATAGAGTCGCAGACTTCGAATCTGTCGGTTGGGGGTTCGAGTCCCTCGTGCCTCGCCAGAAAAGGATTTCTCAATATAGCAGAAATCCTTTTTTATTTACAGTTCTCAGATGAAACTTCAGATCAAAAAGAGATTATTAAAACTTAATAAAAAAGCTCGCTTCTATGAAAAGCATTCCTTTTTCATTCATATCTCGTTTTGGGTTTTAAAATCAAATTATATATACATATATCTCAAAATAGTGCTTTAAAGCCTTTAAATTTCTGAGATTTTAATATACGGCTGATTTTTGTCACATATAAAATAATGACTTTTTTATTATTTGCGTACCGGTATATCGGTATAAATGCCAATATCATGGCATTTACTGGGCTTATCAGGCCTCTTTATTCTTATGATGAAAGGAGAGGTCTTTTATGAAAATACAAAGAAACATAGCTTCAACACTCAAAATGACTATGTCACAACGAAATATCTCACTGGCAGAATTTGCCGAAGAACTCGGTATTGCCAGATCTTCCCTGCAGGAGTATCTGAAGGAAGATGCAAATCCAAGGGCAGATACCATACAGCTACTTTCAGAAAAGCTTGGAATTTCTGTTTCACAGCTAATATGCGGCAGAACACCTTTTCCGCAGCAGGCTGATCAGCTTTCCGGGAAAAACACTCATGACATTTCTGCTCTGCTGATATCTATCAGTGAAAGTTATCATAAACTTTCTTCAGATATTCATGTCTTGGCAGAAATGTTGTCCGCTGAAAACGGACAGGAAGACAAATCAATAGAATAGATTTGACCGATACTATGTAGCCGGTCTGTATATCATCCTCTGCTCATATACATTTACACTACAGGGGCTTGTGTTTAAACACAAGCCCCTGTAATTTTTCAGCTTCTGATCTCATCTATCTTTGTGCCGTCCTCCATTCTTTTCATCAGCTTCCTAAACTGTATGAGAAACATAGTGGCTGTTGTAGCCACAGCGATAGTATCAGCCACCGGTTCTGCCATGAACACAGCCATTGTTTTATCTTCAAAAAACATCGGTAATGTAAATATCAACGGTATCAACAGTATTATCTTTCTCAAAACAGCAAGAAACAAAGAAGTCTTGGCATTGCCGAGAGCGATAAATGTCTGCTGACAGGCGATTTGTATACCAAAGATCAGAGACATCGCCATATATATCCGTATAGCCCACATCGTATAGGAAACAAGTTCAGCATCAGAAGTAAATATCATTATAAACAGCTTTGGAGCAAACATTGCTATTGCCCACAGTGATATGGAATAAATGACAGAGGCTCTAAGAAGAAGAAAAAACGTCCGTTTAACACGTACGGCATTTCCTGCCCCGTAATTAAAACTCACTATAGGCTGAGCTCCCTGAGTGATTCCCTGAAGCGGAAGCATAGAAAACTGCATCACACTGCTCAGTATTGTCATAGCGCCTACTGCCAGATCTCCTCCATAATGAAGCAGCGATGAATTAAAGCAAACAGTTATGGCTCCTTCCGTAGCCTGCATTATAAATGGGGACATACCGAGGGCCAAACATGGTCCATATATTTTCCACTGGATTTTCATATATTTTGCTTTTATTTTCAGAGCTGTCCGTTTTCCGGTAAGAAATCTGATGACCCATGCAGCAGAAAGAGCTTGTGAAATAATAGTAGCTAAAGCAGCCCCCTGCACGCCCATATCAAAACCGAAAATAAATATCGGATCAAGGATTATATTGGCTACTGCTCCAATTACAACACTGACCATACTGATACCTGCAAATCCCTGTGTAGTTATAAAAGAATTAAGTCCCAAAGCGATCTGCACAAACAGAGTGCCGCATGCATATATACGCATATATCCTTCTGCATATCCTATAGTATTATCACTGGCACCGAACAAAAGCAGAAGATCTTTTCCAAATAACAGGAGCACACCCGTCAGAATTATTCCGGCTATAACAGTTCCGCTCGTACAGCAGCCGAGAATACGTTCAGCCGTTTCATGATCTTTTCGTCCCAGCATAATTGACGCTTTCGGGGCTCCTCCCATGGCCATAAGCGCAGCAAAAGCACTGATTATCATAATTACGGGAAAACAGACTCCTACTCCCGTAAGAGCTGTAGCTCCCGTTTTGGGAATATGTCCGATATACATTCTGTCTACCATGTTATAAAGCACATTAACAATCTGTGCAGTTATTGCAGGAAGCGCAAGCCGCAGCAGAAGTTTTCCCACAGGCTCACTTCCCAGATCCGTTTTCTTATGTTCACTTACCGTCTTCATCTCTTATATTTCCTCTCTGTCAGAGCATCAAAAATCCCGGTACAATGACAGATCATACCGGGATTGGAAAAATCAAAACATTAAGTCTGTTATTACTGCAAAAGATGTTACTCCTCTATGATGGACACCTTCTTCATCACCTGAGGTACATCAGGCCGGTCTGCTCTGTTCCTGTCCTGTTTTACGATTTCATCTGCCACTTCCATACCTTCTGTTATTTTACCAAACGCAGCATACTGCCCATCCAGATGAGGTGAATTTTTCACCATGATAAAAAACTGTGATCCGGCTGAATTAGGGTCCATAGCTCTTGCCATGGACAATACGCCTCTTTCATGTTTGAGATCATTTTTAAATCCGTTTGCCGTGAATTCTCCTTCTATTGTATAACCCGGACCTCCCATTCCTGTACCGTCAGGGCATCCACCCTGTATCATGAATCCCGGAATAACTCTGTGGAAAATAAGGCCGTCATAAAACCCTTCTTCCACAAGCTTTATAAAATTTTCAACAGTCTTCGGAGCTATATCAGGATAAAGTTCTCCCTTCATCACACCGCCGTTTTCCATTTCAATCTTTACATATTTCATTTATAATTCCTCCTTTTAACGCATTCTGAACACGTTATAACCAAATTTTTCGTTTTCAAAGACAGACCAAAACTCATCCCGCAAAAATTCAGGATAAAGTTTAGGGATCAACTTCATTTCTTCACGTGTCATAAACCGTACTTCTCTGAGGACCTGATGCGCTTCATCAAATTCCGGATCCTCTCCCAGCGCAAGCTCCCCACCGGACACCTTTCCGAGAAAAAAATTCACGAATCGCTGTCCTCGCTGCGATACTTCTTCCACATGCCATATAAGAGTCCCTATTTCAATATCAAGTCCTGTTTCCTCTTTTACTTCCCTGACTGCCGCATCGGCAGCATTTTCTCCGTCTTCTATTCCGCCTCCGGGCACCATCCATATATCATTGTCTTCATGACGCTGTTTAACCAACAGCATTCTGTCTCTATCATCCAATACAATTACTCTTACTCCACCTATCCACATAAAAACGCTCCTGCTATACCCATCAGTATCATCACTCTTATAGGCCGCATTTTAAACACACCTACCAAAACTATCGTTACGGCAAACATTGCTATGGGGATAAAATTAAAAAATTCAACGCCTCCTGTAAACAGTTTCATTGAGATCAGAGAGCCATTCACCAGTACAGATTCACTGACAAATATAGCTGCCGCTGCTATCATACCTATCGTTACAGGCCTTATTCCCACGAAAGCTCCCTGTATTCCCTTGCTGTCATTAAATTTCTCTATGAATTTCATCACTATAAGCATTATGACAAAAGACGGAAGGCATACGCCCAATGTAGCAACAAAAGATCCCAGTATCCCCGAATAATTAAATCCTACATATGTAGCGGCATTTACAGCCACAGGACCGGGTGTTACTTGTGACAGAGCTACAAGGTCGGAAAATTCCTGCGAAGACATGACTCCGAAATCCTGAACACTTTGAAAGATAAGAGGAAGCATTGCCAGTCCGCCGCCGAAACTAAACAGCCCTATCCGGAAAAACATGGCAAAAAGATATAAATACATCATTTTTCCGCCTCCCCGCTCTTATCATCGTTTCTTTCACAGGTCGAACCTTTCTTTTTATTCACATCATCTTTCAAGTGTCCACTGTTTCTAAATCTTATACTGTTATATATTATTCCTGCCGCAGCTCCTGCGATAATGGCCCATATCGCTGTAATTCCGAAAACTCCTATAGCCACAAAAGATATTACAGCAAGTATCCATTGGAATACCGAAACAAGACTCTGTTTTGCCAACCTTACAGCAGTCACCGCTATAAGGCCGCATACCGCTGCCTTCACTCCAGTAAAAGCTCCCAGTATATACTTATTTTCACCTATGGCTCCTAAAAAGGTCACAGCCAGTATTATAATTATGAAAGAAGGTGCGACTACTCCTATAGTAGCTGCCAGCGCCCCTTTCACACCTTTCATACGATTCCCTATATAAGTAGCGCTGTTTATGGCTATAACTCCGGGCATGGACTGGCTGACAGCTATACAGTCCAGCATATCTTCCTCCTTAAGCCATTTTTTATCTTTGACAACTACTTGTTGTATCTGCGGTATCATCGCCATACCACCTCCTATGGTAAATATGCCGACTTTAAAAAACTCCCAGAAAATGCTTATATACTGTTTAACGCTGCCTGCTTTCCCATTGTTATTGCTCATGTACCGTCACCGCTCCGTAATACCTATCGTTCCGCATCGATTGTATCAATGGCCTTTTTTATACTTTCTTCTACGGTTATTTCCACTTTATCGGCATCTCTTCTCATCTTATACTCTACCATTCCGTCTGAAGCGCCTCTTCCTACGGTGATTCTGATAGGAATACCCAAAAGATCCGCATCTTTGAACTTGACTCCCGGCCGTTCTTTCCTATCATCCACAAGAACCTCGGCTCCGCCTGTCATAAGCTTTTTGTATATACTGTCGGCCACTTGTGACTGAACCTCATCATCAGGCTTCATTACAGTTATTATTACGTGATATGGAGCTACCGATACAGGCCATATAATACCGTTGTCATCATGGTGCTGTTCAATTATTGCCGCCATGGTTCTCGTCACGCCTATTCCGTAACAGCCCATCACAATCGGATGGTCCTTCATATTTTCATCTTTATAATACGCCTTCATAGATTCGCTGTATTTGGTCCCCAGCTTAAAGACCTGACCAACCTCAATACCTCTTGCATGTTTTACAGGGGCTCCGCATACAGGGCATGGATCTCCCTCGGCCAGCGTTTTTATATCAGTTACTATATCACCCTTATAATCTCTTTCGTAATTGACATTTAAAAGATGATAATCTTCTTTGCATGCTCCCGCACAGAGATTTTTCAGTCCTACCAATTCACTGTCCACTACTATCTTACAGTCATGAATACCTGTAGGTCCTGTAAATCCACCGACACAGCCTGTCACCGCAGCCATTTTTTCCTCATCTGCAAACTCTATGGCATGCTCAGGTATACCGAGGGCATTGACAAGCTTCGTCATATTAAGTTCTCTGTCACCCCTTACAAACGCCGCCACATAGCCATTCTCATTTTCTTCATTATCATATGTTACAAAAAGCAATGCTTTTATGGTCTGCTTCTGATCAAGCCCCAAAAAATCGGCTACTTCTTCTATAGTCTTTGTCCCCGGAGTGTGCACTTCTTTCATTTCAAGCATCTGCACGTCCGTTTGAGGCTTTTCGTCTACACATTCTGCTCTTTCAACGGTTGCCGCCATAGAACATTTTTCACAGTAAGCGATTTCACTTTCACCAACCTCTGAAATTGCTGTAAATTCATGGGAATTACTTCCGCCTATAGCTCCCGTATCAGCTTCCACCGGTCGAAAATAAAGCCCGCATCGTGTAAATATTTTTTCATAGGCTTCATACATCTTTTCATAACTTTTATCAAGGCCCGCCTGATCTCTGTCGAAAGAGTAAGCATCTTTCATAATAAACTCCCTGCTTCTCATCAGGCCAAATCTCGGTCTTGCTTCATCTCTGTATTTAGTCTGTATCTGATACAGATTTATAGGAAGCTGTCTGTAGGAATTAATATCATTTCTGACTATATCTGTAAAAATCTCTTCATGAGTAGGGCCCAGGCAAAACTCACGTCCATGTCTGTCCTTTATCCTCCAAAGTTCAGGACCGAAAGCGCTCCATCTTCCCGATTCTTCCCAAAGCTCCGATGGCTGTATGGCAGACATATGTATCTCCTGTCCGTCGGCAGAATCCATCTCCTGTCTTATTATGTCTTCAATCTTTCGAAGTGTTCTCCATCCCAGCGGCATAAATCCGTATACTCCCGATGCCAACTTTCTTATCATTCCTGATCTCAGCATTAAAATATGGCTTGGGATTTCAGCCTCATTAGGCACTTCCCGCAATGTTTTCAAGTGCATTTTTGATAATTTCATCAGTGTATCTCCTTATCTGCATATAGAACAAACTGCTTCAGCAGCTATACCTTCTTCCCGTCCTACGAAACCAAGACGCTCTGTAGTTGTTCCTTTTATATTAATCCTGTTTTTCTCAAGATCTAAAGCTTTTGCAATGTTATCTCTCATATCCTCTGTATAACGTCCTATCTTAGGTGCCTGAGCCATCACGGTAATATCCGCATTTATCACAGTATAGTGATTCGCAGCAAGAAGCTTTCCCACTCTCTGCAAAAGAACCATGCTGGATATTCCTCTATACTGATCATCTGTATCAGGAAAATGCTTCCCTATATCCCCCAGTGAAGCCGCTCCCAACAAGGCATCCATAAGAGCATGAATTACAACGTCTGCATCAGAATGGCCCGCAAGACCTCTTTCATAGGGAATGCTGACGCCTCCTAATATCAGATCCCTGCCTTCAGCAAAAGCATGGACATCAAATCCTGTCCCCACCCTGTTCTCCATAGGTAAATCCTCTTTCGTAGTTATCTTTATATTGCCGTAATCACCCTTCACAAGCATTACTTTATATCCGGCTTTCTCTGCTAAAGATGCATCATCAGTTCCGCATAATCCCTCTGCATATGCTTTGTCATACGCTCGCTTCAAATAATCTTTCCTGAATCCTTGAGGTGTCTGGACAGAAAAATACAGGCTTCTGTCAACACTCCTGCTCATGACTTCGTCTGTCGCCATCCTGAGACTGTCTTTCATAGGGACGCATGGCACGGCAGCGCCTTTTTCAACTGTTCCTTCTATCACTGCATGGATCACATGTCTTTTTACAAAAGGTCTTGCTCCATCATGAACAAGAACATAATCAGTATCCGGGCATTTTTCTCCTATGGCTTTAAGCGCATTATATACCGATTCCTGTCGCTCACAGCCTCCCCGAACTATATCGCATACCTTATTTATTTCATACGATCCGACTATATTCCTGCAATGCTTAATATATTCCTCATTTGCCACGATAAATATATGATCGATCTCATCCATATCCGAAAACACTTTAAGTGTTTTGGCAAGCACAGGTTTACTGCCTATCATGAGATATTGTTTTGGTATATCGCCGCCGAGACGAGTTCCCTTCCCTGCCGCAGCTATTATTACCGAGATACTGTTTCCTTTATACATTACACTACCCTCTGCCGCCGACTGCAGGTTTGGCAAATATCATTCTTCCTGCAGATGTCTGCAGCACACTTGTAACAATCACTTTTATAGTTTTCCCTATAAACCGTTTGCCGTCTTCGACTACTATCATCGTACCATCATCCAGATATGCCACAGCCTGATTATTCTCCTTGCCTTCTTTTACAAGAGACAGCACCATTTCTTCACCGGGAAGCACCACAGGCTTCAAAGTATTGGCAAGCTCATTTATATTGAGAACCTCAACGCCCTTTATTCCTGCCACCTTGTTTAGATTAAAATCATTTGTGACTACCTTTCCGTTCATAATCTGCGCCAGTTTCAGCAGCTTTACATCTACCTCCGGAATCTCATCCAGAGCTTTTTCTGCAGTCGTATTGTAAATCTCGATACCATATTCATTCTGTATCTTGTTAAGTATATCAAGGCCTCTTCTCCCTCTGTTCCTTTTAAGGGCATCAGACGAATCGGCTATATGCCTGAGTTCTACAAGCACAAATTCCGGAATAACGATAGTTCCTTCTATAAACCCTGTTTTCATGATATCAGCTATCCTGCCATCTATAATCACACTTGTATCAAAGATCTTAGGAGAAGCATCAGATTTCACTTTTCCGGATTTGCTGCCTCCCACCGAGGAAATAAGTTTGGCGCTCGGCCAGGCATTTCTAATATCTTTTCCCTTTTTGGTCGCAATGACGATTCCCAGATATCCGAGTATTATGTATGTAATAATATTCAAAATAACATCTAAATACGGTATTTTTATGCCGACATATACCTGACTTATCAAAAAAGCGATAATAAGACCCACTATAAGTCCGATAGTACCCATTACCAGATCATTCAAAGATACTTTCTGCAAATCCGATTCTATATTGCTTGCCATCTTGTTTCCTTGTTTTTTAAGGGTAGGTGTCAATCTGAAAAATATTAAACCAAAGATAATTGCGAATAAAACGGCGATACATAATTCCTGTATTTCCGAAAAATCAACCAGCTCTTCATGTCCTGCAAGGGCAAAACAGAATTTGGTCAATAAAAACAAACCATACCCTACTATGGCTCCCGCCATCGTGAAAACAGCTCTGACTAGTTTTTTCAACATAACTCACACCTCCTTTCTCTGCAATTGTCCAGTGTGATTATATCACAATTTCTGTACCTCGCCAACAAATTATGGTACAATCACTACATAAGCTTCATATACAAATCACATAGAAATCTTATTCTTAATTCATATACATAAGGAGGACTTAACTATGGCGAAAATTTTAGTGGCAGACGACGAACAGAAGATAAGAGAGGTCATAAGAGAATATTCCGAATTCAACGGTCACGAAATAACCGAAGCAGCCGATGGAATGACAGCTGTGGGACTTTGCAAATTAAATGATTACGATCTTATCATTATGGATATCATGATGCCTAATCTTGATGGGTTTTCAGCTTGCAAAGAAATAAGAAAAATAAAAGATATTCCTATAATCATGTTATCGGCAAGAAGCGAGGAATACGATAAACTTTTCGGTTTTGAACTGGGAATAGATGACTACGTAGTGAAACCCTTCAGCCCAAAAGAACTGATGGCAAGAGTAAACGCTGTTCTTTCGAGAAACAGCGCCCCTGAAAAGCCCGCCGAAAAAATCATGAAATTCGATGGTCTTGAGATTAATATCCCCGCCAGAACAGTCTACGTTGACGGAAAAAAGGTAGAGCTTACACCAAAAGAGTATGATCTGCTGTTTTACCTTGTGGAAAATAAGAATATTGCTCTTTCCAGAGACAAACTTTTATCCGATATATGGGGATACGACTTCTTCGGCGATGACAGAACCATAGATACTCATATAAAGAATCTCAGAAACAATCTCGGAAAATACAGAGATTATATAGTTACATTAAGAGGGGTAGGTTATAAGTTTGAAGCTTAGACTCGACTACAAAAGCATAAAATTCAAAACATGGCTGTATTTCATATTATTCGCCGCATTTCTCATGATAGTTCTGTGGTTTTTTCAAGTACTGTTTTTAAACAGCTTCTACAGCGTCATGAAAGATGAGCAGACAAGAAGAGTCGCCAAAAACATCGAATCTGCCTATAAGCTTAAAAGCAGCGAAAAATTTCTTAAATCAGTAGAAAATATATCAAATACCAACGACATGTTCATATATGTAGTATCTCATGACGGTAATACCATGTATTTCAGACCTTCAGGGGACAGTACTAATGCGCAGTATTACGCCGAGCAGATAGAAACCATCAATCAGATAATGCTCAAAGAGAATGCGGACTCTGTATACAAAAGAATAAAAAGTGATGACTCAAAAGATGTCTTAGCTTACGGAAAGCTGCTGACAAACAAAAACAAAGAACCTATGCTGGTATACATATTTTCCCCTCTGTATCCGGTATCTTCAACTATACAGATACTGACTAATCAGCTTGTATATGTGACGTTCATCTCTTTGATGGTGGCATGTCTTATTTCATTTTATCTTTCCATCAGGATCACAAGACCTATACGAAAAATAACACGTTCTGCCGAAAGATTGGCTGACGGAGAGTACGGAATTGTATTTAAAGGCGGCCATTACACAGAAATAAACAATCTGGCCGACACACTTACGAGAGCTTCCATAGAGCTTGAAAAATCCGATATGCTCCAAAAAGACCTTATCGCAAATGTATCTCACGACCTGAGAACACCTCTCACCATGATAAAATCATACGCTGAAATGATTCGCGATTTGTCAGGAAACAATCCAAAAAAAAGAGAACAACATTTGAAGGTCATAATAGACGAAGCTGACAGACTCAATATGTTGGTCGGAGATCTTCTTTCACTTTCAAGAATGCAGTCGGGAAAGATGGTTCTTCATCCCGGTAATTTCAATATTACACAGGCCGCCCGGAGTATACTCAACACTTATAAGATTATGGAAGACGAAGAAGGCTATACTTTTAAACTTAACTGTTCCGCTAATTACATAGTAAACGGAGACGAAGAAAAGATTAAACAAGTAATATCAAACCTTGTCACCAATGCTATAAAATTCGCCGGGGAAGACAAGACAATAATACTTTCTCTGAAGCGCCGAGGCAAATATGTTATCTGCAGAGTAGAAGATCACGGAGTGGGAATAGCTCCGGAAGAACTTAATCATGTATGGGAACGTTATTACAGAGCCAGTTCAAATATGGTAAGATCCTCAGAAGGTTCAGGACTTGGTCTTTCAATAGTAAAAGAGATTCTGACGCTCCATAAATCAAATTTTGGAGTTGACAGTACCGTCAGCAAAGGAACCACATTCTGGTTCGAGCTGAATTTTGTAAAAGCCGAAAAAATGCGTCCGGCTCTTACAGAAAACACAGAAAGGAATGAATCATCAAATGAACAATAATAGATATATTATAGATTGTGACTTTCACACTCACACAGGATTTTCTGATGACTGTGACGTTTCGGTGGAAGAAATGCTTAAAAGCGCCGCAGATCAGGGAATCAGAACACTTGCAGTTACCGATCATTATGATCCGGGATATCCGGATCCTGAATTTCCTTTTACTATCGATTTCAAAAAATATCAGGAAACAATGTTAAAAGCACGAGAAGAATACAAAGGAACCATGGATATAATGATAGGCCTCGAAGTCGGTATAATGGAAGGACAATTTGACGCTGCCCATCAGATCATCAACGCCTTTGACTATGACATAATACTGGGATCATTCCACTGTCTCAAAGATAAAGACTTATACACACTTGATTATACCGGTGTAGACGGTCCGTCTATGCTTGAAGATTTTTATGTATATATGCACAGCTGTCTCAAAAAATTCCATAACTATGATGTTATCGGTCATTTCAGCATACTTGACAGATACATAGGAAAACTTTATGATTACACGCCTCTGACTGATATTACCGATGAAATACTGAAACTGATAATACGTCAAGGGAAAGGGCTTGAAATCAATACTTCCAGCTTCAAATACGGTACAGGAACATGGCTTCCAAGAGAATCTATATTAAAAAGATATCTCCAGCTTGGCGGTGAAATACTTACCTTTGGTTCCGATGCACATTCGCCGGAACATTACAGATTTCACTTCAATGATGCAGTGGAATTCGCCAGATCACTGGGGTTCAAATATTACTGCAAATTCAAATGCAGAAAACCGGAATTCGTTAAACTATAAAAAATTTCCCCGCAGATATCATCCAAAAAAGCAACTCCATCAGGCTTGGTATTAAAGCTTGATGGAGTTGCTTCTTATTATTATCAGCCGATCCTTATAGACTTCACTTCCATGAATTCATCAAATCCGCATTTTCCGTTTTCTCTTCCTATACCGGACTGTTTATACCCTCCGAAAGGCACATCTATGGTAAAGGCTCCGCCGTTCACAAGAACTGTACCGGCCTGTATCTTTTCAGCAAACTCAAGCGCCTCTTTTTCGTCTCCGAATACAGCTCCCGCAAGTCCATAGATACTGTCATTAGCTATTTCGAGAGCTTCTTCTTCTGTATCGTAATAAATTATGCCCATGACAGGACCAAAAATCTCCTCCTGCGCTATTACCATATCATTAGTAACATCTGTAAAAATAACAGGCTGCACATAGTATCCGTTTTCGTAATCATCAGGAATCTCTCCGCAAATCATCTTCGCACCCTCTTCTATACCCAGCCTTATATATCTATTGACTTTATGAAATCCCTTCTCACTGGCAAGCGGTCCTATTCTGGTATCAGGTTCATTTGGGTCTCCTACTTTAAGTTCTTTTACAAATGTCAACATGAAGTTCTCCAGATCATCTTTTATTTCACGAGGTGCAATCAGCCTTGTCAATGCAGAACATGTTTGCCCGGTGTTCAGAAAACACTCCATCATCGTTCCTACAGCTGCCTTTTCATAATCGGCTGACCTTAATATAACCGAAGCGGATTTTCCTCCAAGTTCCAAAGCGATCTTCTTGACATTGCTCTCAATACCCATCATTCCTACTTTTTTTCCTTGCTGTGTAGACCCCGTAAAGGATACCATATCTACATCTTCATGTTTTGAAAGAAGCGTTCCTACTTGCTCTCCGCGTCCTGTCACTATATTTATGACTCCCGGAGGCAAGCCTATCTCTTCAGCTGCTTCTGACAGAACATATGCTGAAACAGGAGCCAACTGACTTGGTTTAAGAACGATACAGTTACCTGCCGCTATAGCAGGAAATATCTTCGAAGTTTCCTGATAAATAGGGTAATTCCATGGAGTAAGGCAAGCTATAACGCCTATAGGCTCTTTTCTTACTATATTATTGCCACACTTTTCACTGTAACTATAATTTCTCGCAAGGTCTGAATAATATCTCGCCTGTTCTATAGAACTTACCACCTGCAAGCCATATACGTATTTTACAGGGGTTCCGATCTCACTTGTTATTGTCTTGCCTACTTCATCCTTATGCCTTTCAATATAATCAGCAAATTTTCCGACATAATCAGCTCTCTCCTCAGGGCTTAAAGCGCTCCATTTGGGAAATGCTGCTCTCGCAGCAGCTACAGCCCTGTCTACATCAGCTTGATTGCCGTCAGGAACTCTTGCGAATATCTGTCTGTCAGCAGGATTCTCTACAGAAATGAACTCCCCGCTGTCGCCATTCACATACTTTCCATTGATATATAATTTATAATTATCCATTATTTACTACCTCCTGCTCTGATTTTACAACCAATCGTCTCTATAATCAACAAAAGGAGATATATTCTCCATACTATCGCATTTCAAATATATCTCCTTTGACTTCATTCAATACCAAGAGCCACTTATTCACCCTGATAATACCGTCCATATGCATCCGCTGCCTTCAGAGCAGCGAATACCGTTTCAGGAGTTACTTCAAACGGCATGTTATGGAGAGTATCGTTTTCGGCACAAGCCGCTTCAGCCACTTCCATTATCTGCTGATCCGTTATTTTTTTCGCTCCGAGCTGCTTCCATGTTATAGGAAGCCCCACTTCTATACAAAACTCTATAACCTCTTCAAGCTCCTCAACAGGTACATTTTCCAGCACCAGCTGCGTTATAGTACCAAAAGCCACTTTCTCTCCATGATACATATCATGGCATTCCTCCAGCACAGTCATTCCGTTATGAATAGCGTGAGCGCCCGCAAGACCTGCACTTTCAAAGCCTATACCCGAAAGCAGTGTATTTGCTTCTATGATTTTCTCTACAGATTCTGTGCATGCTCCGGCTTCAAGTGCAATCTTGGCCTTTACCCCTTCTTCCATAAGTGTGTTAAAGCACAGTTCTGCCAATGTCATTGCAGCTTCAGTCGTTTTACCTCCGGCACATGATACAGCTCCGCTTTGCTTACATGCTCTTGCCTCAAAATACGTTGCCAGAGCATCTCCCATTCCTGCAACTGTAAGCCTCACCGGTGATTTTGCTATGATGTCTGTATCCATCATCACCATATTAGGATTTGAAGGAAGAAACAGATACTCTTCAAAAACCCCGTCATCTGTATATATAACAGATAAGGCGCTGCACGGTGCGTCTGTAGAAGCTATGGTAGGACAGATCATCACAGGTGTCTTATTGTAAAAAGCTACCGCCTTTGCTGTATCAAATATCTTACCGCCTCCTACTCCTACTACCAAATCACATCCGCTGTCTTTCATCAGTGCTGATATTCTGTCGATTTCATTTCTGCTGCATTCACCGTTAAAATAATCAAATTTCAGCTGACAGTCTGCGTTCTTAAAACTTTCCTCGATCTCATCGCCTATCCGTTTATATCCGCCGTGACTTATGAGAATGAGAGCTTTCGACCCATATCCTGCCGCATAAGTTCCCAATTTCTTCATTTCCCCTGCGCCCTGAACATATCTTGAAGGGCTTATTAAAATTTTTGCCATGATAATAATCTCCTTTCTGTCTGCAACAGCTGTCTTTAAAGATTTTCCCAATTAACGCTGTATTTTATTCATATTGAATAGCGTATACTTTTTATTGTACAAAGTATACCATATTTATGCAGACAATCCACAGCAAAAATAGATTTTTACGCCATTTTTCTTTCGTCTGCCAACGCCTCAGCTATACTGTCATAACCTCTCCTATAAGCCTCTATATTAGAGTCAGCTACATTTGCCGCAAAAACTTTTCTGATCTCATCTTCCACAGTATCAAAATGTATCTTTGGGAGAAGTTTAGTCAACGCTCCCAGCATCACCATATTCACGGTAAAAGGTTTGCCCATATCCTCTGCTATTTGCGTAGCGGGTATTGCGTAACAACCATTGGTATCTTCATCTACAAGAGTACTGTTCACTAAAATGACTGCATCTTTTTTTACTGTATCGATGTACTTATTAAACCCTATCTGATTCATGGCAACAAACACATCCGCTGTATCTACTTTCATATAATCTATAGTTTCATCAGATATGACTACTTCTGCTTTACATGCACCGCCTCTTGCCTCCGGGCCATAACTTTGCGTCTGGGAAATATTGTAATTTTCTCCCAACCCATATCCTTTTGCCAGTAGAACAGATGCCAATATGACTCCCTGCCCACCTGCTCCTGCGAACCTTATATTAATTCTCATCTTTCCTACTCTCCTTCTACATTTATAGCTCCATCCGGGCATAATTTCTCGCACATTCTGCAAACTACACACTCCTCGATTTTACTTATATTTGGCATTGTAGTTCCGTAATTATTGCGTTTTTTTGATTTCACCAAAACCTTCTTTGGACATACAGCAAGGCATATATTGCATCCTTTGCAGCATGCTTTATCTACTGTGATACTGACCATGACTCCGTCCTCTCTATTCCTTGTTCTCTAAGTCTGGCTTCTGTCTTTTCTATATACTCTTCTGCTCCGTCATCATTTCTGAATACGCCTATAGGAATCTTCCCCTCTATACGTGTTTTTCCTTCCTTGTATAAATAAGTATTTTCTTTGTATAGCCGCATTATCTTTGCCGGATCCTTCTCCCCGTATATACTTTTCCCGGCCTGAACAGGGCACTGCGAAAGAACTTCTATAAAAGAAAAGCCTCTGTGCATCAAGCCGTCTTTTATGGATTTTGCCAGCTGAACAGGATGAGCTGTCGTCCATCTGGCCACATAACTGGCTCCAAGTGACATCACGAGCCTGCATCCGTTTATAGGCTCATCTATACATCCAAAGGGAGATGTCTTAGTGATCGCGCCTTTTGGTGTGGAGGGAGATTTCTGTCCTCCTGTCATCCCATATATATAATTATTTACCATGATAACTGTCAAATCTATATTTCTGGACGCTGCATGAAGAAGATGATTGCCTCCGATAGCCAGACAGTCTCCGTCTCCGGTGAAGACCATTATTTTCTTATCAGGTCTGGCCAATTTCAGACCTTCCGCAAATGCCAGCGCTCTCCCGTGCATAGTATGCATGACATCCATTTTATAATAACAAGGTATCCATGATGAACATCCTATCCCGCTTACACAAGCGATATCATCTTTTATCCCCAGCTCATCCATAGCATTGGCCGCCGCAAACTGTATTATTCCGTTTCCGCAGCCGGAACAAAATAGTGTAGGCAACGATTCCGTTTTAATATATTTCTCATACAGTTTATTCATTTATTCCTACCTCCTCCAATATCTTATCCAATATCTCCTTTGGAGTATGAATATCACCGCCACATTTCGGCATAGATATAACAGCTTTATCCTTAAAAACTCTTTCTATTTCTCTGAAATATTTACCTACATTCATCTCAGGCACTATGATAATATCAACATTTTTTGCAGCCTCTTTGAGTAATTTTTCCGGAAACGGCCATACAGTGTTTATTTTCACCAGCCCCACTTTAAGATGACTGTAATCTGTATGCAATGTTTCCTGCACACCTTTTCTGAAAAGGTCTTTTACAATCCTCAGTTTTGAAGCAATTCTTCCGTCCTTGACGCCTCTTGCCAGCTTTACGGCATTAAGTGAAGGTCTTGCGACCGAACCATAGGCCACGATAGCTACATCAGCATCCTCCATAAAATACGTATCTATGCTTGCTATGATATCCGTATTATCTGATATTTTTCTGTTTATATCATTTATGAATTCACCGCTTCGCTTTGCCAAATGCCCTATCCTTCTGCCTTGTTCATCATGAAGCTGACCTTCAACCATGGTGTTTTTCCCCTGAAAAAAATCAGCCTGCGGAGATACTACATATTGATGTTTCACACTTTCAATAATTTTCGAACCGCCCTCAACTGCTATCTTCTCTCTCATATGGCCTACTACCTCATCAGCCAAAACGATAACCGGTGTCCTGAATTGTTCTGCAAGTTCAAAAGCTCTCACTGTAAAATCGAACATTTCCTGAACAGAAGAAGGAGTAAGAACAATAATTTCATAATCACCATGACTGCCATATCTGGCTTGATATATATCTTGTTGTGATGAAAGCGTCGGCTGGCCCGTTGAAGGGCCTCCTCTCTGAACATTTACTATCACTATGGGAGTTTCTGTTACTGCCGCAAACCCTATAGCTTCCTGCATCAATGTATATCCCGGACCTGACGTAGCTGTCATGGCTTTTTTTCCGCCCCACCTTGCACCTATTATGGCACATGCAGATCCTATCTCGTCTTCCATCTGAATAAATGCACCGCCTGATTTCTGCATTTCTGCGGACATCATTTCTATGATTTCTGTCGACGGTGTTATAGGATATCCTGCAAAAAATCTGCAGCCTGCATAGATCGCTCCTTTAGCGCAAGCCTCATTCCCCTGCAGTACCAACTCTTTTTTTCTTAAGGATCGCCTTTCCATTATCTGACCTCTCTGTTTTAACGATATAGCAAAATCATCTTCTGCTGCATTACATAAATATTACAGGATAATATTTCCCAAAGCCTCATTACATTTTTAACTAATTTGCTATACTATTATGTTTGAATTTCCTTTTCTTTTTAATTTTAAAAAGCGCTCTTTTCCTTCTTATTTTCCTTAGGATAATATTAGCATTCCATTTTAGTAACTTCAAGGCAAAAACATTGAAATTCCAACATTCTTTTGTTTTAAAAAAGTATATTGTATCTTTGTATACAATCATATTTTAATAAAATCATCATTAGGCAATACTGTGAATTAAAAGTATTACAAAAAAGACAACCGCAAATTTGTTACATTTGCAGATGTCTTTTTATAACAGTCTTTTTTTATTTTATATCATAGACAGAAGGAACTCTGTTATGGAATGTTCCCAGAGCATCTCTTATCTGACTGGGATAATCTGAGTCTACATAAGCCTGAATAAATGACGGTTTATCAGGCGCAGTGGCAACCGGTATTCCCCATGGATCAGCAATAAGGCTGCGTCCGCACATGTTGAGGGTATCACATACCTTGCCAAAAATATTTACTCCCATCACATACATTCCGTTCTGAAGCGCAGCAGCTTTTATAAGATCCTGCCAATGATCAAAACGAGGCGAAAAAAATGCAGCCGGCACCATAAGATACTCTACACCTTTAAGGGCATAGGTTCTGGCCATTTCAGGAAATCTCACATCATAACACACCATAACACCAACTCGTCCGAAATCTGTATCAAATGTTAAAAGATTATCTCCTCTGGTTATCTGATACGATTCCTGTTCCTCACCTTTAGCATCCAGAACATCGAAAAGATGTATTTTATCATATGATCCTATGATATCACCATTTCGGTCAAATACGAGGGAAGTATTATAAATATTTCCATCTTCCTGCTTATTGGCAACTGTGCCGCCTATTATATAAGTATCATAGGCTCTGGCACGCATAGCCAGCATTTTTTTAATTTCTTCATTATATTCTTCTATTATCGGAGTATCCTTGCTCTCCGGAACAAAAGAAAAATATTCGGGAAATACTGCGATGTCAACATATTTATATAAGCCCAAGGCTTCATCAAGCAATCCGAAAGCATCTTTCAGGTTTTTTTCCAGATCATATTTTGTAGGTGAATTCTGAATACCTACGATACTTACCTTTCTACCCATAATCTAACTCCTTATCATTACTAAAGCGGATATTCGGGAACATAAAGCTGCTGAAGCGTCGCTCCTTCGAGAACTTCCTTTTTCTCTCCGGACTCCTGAGCCTGATCGGAAATAGCCGTATCCAGCAATTCTTCTGCCTCGAAATCGCGCAGCACCAATATTCCGTTCCTATCTGCCATTATCATATCCCCGGGATGAACCACTACGCCTCCACATGAGACATCATAATTTATCTCACCACAGTCATGTATAAACTTAGTCGTCAGAGCGCTTACACCTCTGGCAAATACAGGAATACCGATTTCCTCTATCTCTTCAAAATCTGTCATAGGGCCATCTATCACTATAGCACTGACTTTCCTTGTATTAGCACACAGCGCTACCATCTCTCCCACTGCGGCGTGAGTTTTGTCTCCACACCTGTCGATCACAATGATGTCACCTTCCTGAGCCATACTTACGGCGAGGTGCAAAGCTTTAGATTCTTCTGACGGTATTCTTACGGTCAAAGCATTTCCGAAAACTTTAGTCTCACGTCCGCACATAAACTTTATATCCGGATTCATGAATCCAAATTCCGTATAATGTCCCATGGCCGCTATATCAGCTTTCAATGCTTTCTCTGCCAGTCTCTCCGAAAGACCGTATTTTCTTTCCGCTATATTAATTTTCATCATTTGCCTTCTCTTCCTCCGCTGAAGCGCCGGCGCTCATAAGCCTATCAGCCTCAATCACGGCTTTTATGCCGTACCCTAAAACTATAGCTGCAGGAATGATCAGCATTGCCGCGCACTCATATGCCAACCAATCCCACCTGTATATGAATCCCAGTATTATTATGACCGACTGTATAGCTATAACTATAAGAGATGCTGCCGTTACAATGGGGTCTTTTCCTATTCTCTCATTGTTTTTCCTCTGTTTGTTTTCCATTTTTACACCCCCTGTTGAAGACCGGCAGTCCTGCCGCCTGCTCCTTTATAAGTGATCTTACATATGATCATATAAAGTATGAAAGAAGCTACCCAAGTGATATTGTTTGCAGGAACTCCTGTGCTTTCTGCCATTATGTAGTTCCAGAAAAGCCAGAAAGCGAAGCCAAATGCCATGGTAATCCAGCCTGCCTGAGGAGTCCTCTTCTTGTAGAACAGTCCGACAACAAGCGGAACAAAAAGACCTGCCACTTGGAATCCCGTTACAAAGTAAATGGCATTTACTATTCCCGACATCCATTGAGAAGTTGCCAGCATGGAGAATATTATTATAATCACCGTCGCTACATTACTCCACTTTATCATCTTTTCATCACTTACTGATTTTCCGGTAAATGCTGTATAAAGATCCTTCGTACATGCCGCTGCCTGTACGAGAATATAACTGGAAAGAGTAGACATTACTGCTGCTATAAGGCCTGCCACAAACAACCCTCTGAGACCTGTCGGAAGAGCTTCAAATACAGTCATCCAGAAAGCTCTGTAGAATTCTTCTCCCGGATGCAGAGTTCTTGCACAGAAACCTATCATTATAACTGCCGCAGAAAATACCAGCCACATAGGTATACAGAACATAAAAGAGCGTTTCGCCGTCTTTGCTGAATCAGAAGCAGAGAATCGCTGATACATCATCGGTTCTGTATATATCGCAAGTCCTATAAGAGCCCATGACAGTGCCGTAAGACTGCTCATTCCTCCCATCGGCTCAAAAAGAGAAGGAGCTTCTGTTCCCAGTGATGAGAATATGGCATCCCATCCGCCTGTCATATTCATGACCATGATGACTCCGATACCCACCGAAAAGCTGATGAATCCCAGCTGGAATGTATCAGTCATAGTCACTGACCACATTCCCGAAGCCAATACATATATACCTACTATTATCCCGGAAACCACTACAGATATAACTGTCGGCATATCGAACATCAGAGCCAGAAGCTGTGATATTACAGTGATATTAGCTCCGTTATAGAGCACTCCCGCCAGTACCGCTATAGTTGAAAAAACTTTAGCCTTTCTGTTGTACAGATATTCCATAAGATCAGGAATAGTCATTACATCCTCAGGAATCTTTCCTCTTACCAGCGGTGCTATCCACAGTGCAAACGGTATCCTTGATATGGTGCATGGTATTACATAAACTATCATTCCCGCTATACCTATAGTAGCTCCATATTCAGCCACACCTACCACAGAATATCCGTCGTACCATGAAGTCATCATAGTACCGATAACCAGAGGCAAAGTCAAAGATCTCCCTGACAGAAAATAACTGCTCATACTGGCTCTTGCTTTACTCCTAAAACGGAGACCGATACCGATCATAAGCACAAAATATCCTACAAGGATAGCAGTATCAAAACCTCCCCAAGGCACATTAACGTGTAACATTTTTTCCTCCTTCTCCAACTATTTCTTCCATTTTTCAAGAAATGCAACAATAGTCTTTACTGCGTTCTCTATCATCTTCTCGCCTTTTTCGGCGTTTCCTGCAAAAGGATCTCCAAGAACTGAAGTTTCTGTATCAGCCGTAAAATATTCATAAACATATAAGTTAGGGATTTCTTCGCCTGCTCTTCTTTCCTTCTTCATCATCTTTTCCTCTACGACAAGTTCAGGAAAAAGATATTTAAGAATAGATGTGCCCACTTCTGCGGCATGTCCCTGAGGAAAATCACTTTCCATCAGTTCTTTATTGATGTTAAAAACAAATCTCCACCAGTCTATATGAGCACATTCCATACCGTGATCTCTCATGAATTCACATGCCACTTGATCTATAGCGCCTATATTTCCCACATGTCCGCACAGAAAAAGAACTTTCTTTATTCCCTGTCTTCTCAGACTTTCCATTACATCACGATAAAGAGATATGAGTGTCTGTGTCGACACGGTCAGTGTGCCTGTATAGCACATAAGGTCTTCAGAAAACCCATATGTTATCGGCGGGGCTACAAAACAGCCCGCCTCTTTGGCAGCTCTCTTGGCCACCTCATAAGTCACCATCCAATCAGATCCCATCGGAAGATGATGTCCGTACGCTTCCGTAGCTCCGACAGGAAATATAGCTGTATCTGACTCTTTAATAAACCTTCCGAATTCTTCAAGCGTCATTTCTGCAATAAGGTTTTTATCCATTGCCTGACCTCCTTCTAAAATATTTAATAATAATGAATTTAATTATATACAAAATATGTTCCGTATCTGTCTGCCGGTATCCAGGCTTTCTTCTCCTTTCCTCCAAAGGAATACAGTACCTCATAATATGGCCTGTAAAACTTTTCTGATGATATGACTTCCAGTTCCGGCGGTTTCTTATATTTTGACAGAAGAACTTTCCATCTGGCATCCACGACGGCTTTCTTCACAGCTTGTTCATCAGAAAAAAATTCTTCCTCTATCAAATCTCCTTCTATACTTTTTCTTATAATTTTTAGCTTAATATTATCCTCTATGACGCCTGTCCCCTTTTTATCATCAACAATAAAAGTAAGACGCCCTTTATCGGTCCTTCTTGCGCTGAAATATGAAACGGAGTATTGCAGAACAACTTTCCTGCACGGCACATAACAAAATCTCGTACTTACAATACGAGGTCTGAACAGGAACATTTTTTTTGGCACTAAATCACCAAGCTCACTTTCACTGACAGTTATCTCAGTTACATGATTTTTAACCAAAGTCTTACCTTCCTCTTCAATAACAGTTTTTTTGCTTTTCAGTCTTTTTACAGATTTTTTTACTTCTTTCATAGTTTCTACCTCGTTAAACCTTTACTTCTAAATTTTATTATTACTTTTATTTTAGGGCAATACAAAAGCGTCAATTGTCTGTCATTTTATATTGACAAAAAAATGACACCACTCTATACTTATGGTATGATAAAGGAGTTACTGTCATGAAAGAAAAATCTTATACACAGCTTTCCCTTATTCTCGATCATCTCTTTATCAAATCCAAGGATCTGGCTTCGGCTATCCACGTTGATGCTTCCATGGTAAGCAGATGGAGAACGGGAAAAAGGATACTTAGCAACAGATCTGAACATTATGCCAACATCATAAATTTTATACTGTACTGGGATGAACGGATGAATTATCAGAATATCGCCACCTTTCTCATAGATTATTATCCTAATAATTCTTATGAAACGAGAGATGATTTTCACAGCGCCATAGATATGTGGCTTTCCGAAAAGAAAATATCGCCTTCTTCTCCTCCGGAATATCCTCCCGTATCCTCTCCTGCCATGAATATACAGCTTAATATCTTGGATACCACACTCCAAAAAAAGAAAGCTATGCTGTATCTGCTGGATGTCGCCCTCTCTCTTTCAGACAGCAGAAATCTTTACATACTCATGGATACCTTTGCAGACAAACTTCTAAATGAAGAAGACTTTTACAGCAAATGGATAGAACGTCTGAAGATGGTAACATCTAAAGGAATCACTGTCCACTTCATATACAGCAGCTACTTCTTAGGATCCTCCATCATCAACATGGACAATTTTCTGAAGCTCTGTTTCTCTGAAAATTATCATGCATATTATATGGCAAAGGCAAGCGGACATCCCTTCATGCTTTGTGTCTTGGAAGAAAGCTTTGCTATAACTAATTTTGTACATATACCTGATGAGAAAACATCAAGCTTCTTCACATTTTCTGACAGAAAACTTCTTTACAGATTCCAGCATTATTATCTGGAACAACTCAATAACTGTACTTCTTTTCTTAATTATTACAACTATCCGAACCATTTCTTCGATCATATGGATTTTTCTTCAGATGCAAAACGAAAGCTTTGCTGCTATGATCCTACGCCTTTTCTGTTTCCTGTGCCTCCTGAATTTTTCAAGGAGATCTTGGATTATAATGGTTTCGATGACGAATCTGCTTCTCTTATCATGAAACGATATATGTCCATAATATACGAACCATTCATGAGCGCCGATAACGTTTTTACTCATAATATCATACTGGATATCAGTGAAATGGCAAGAGCTCTCAGATCTGCAGATCAAATTATCATGTGCAAGATATTGACAGACGAAGAAATAGTAATACCGAGAAAATTCTTCTCAGGATATGTTCAGTACATATATGATTTTATCCGAAAACATATGAAAAGTGGGAACCCTCCTTTCGATATATTTCTCATCACGGACAGCAATATGTCACTTCCCCGTGACTCCTCCGTATTCACTGTGGACAGTCTCTTTGCATATATCCATTCATACTCCATGAACAGATATCTGATGATAACTAATCCGGCCATTGCAACAGATATGTATCGCTATATAAAAAAGGCGTGGGACAAACTGCCTGAAGAAAATCACTATACCAAAAGCAGCCTTTTGCTTCTCGAAAAGTTGCTTCGCACTTTATCATAACACAAAAATACACCTGCAGATTCTTTCATCATATCTGTCAGGTGTATTTTATTATTACTTTTTCTGTATCTCTATCCAGCGTTCCTCAGCCCTTGTCCTTGAATTCTCAAGATGAATGCGCACAGCTTCAACTGCTCTTTCCGTATTTCTTGCTTCCAAAGCTTTATATATCTTCTCATGCTCGGCATATATAGCCGGCAGATCAGCTTCCTTCTTTAAAGTATTCTTCCTCGCTATATGAACATAATCCTGATATGATTTTAATACTTGGACAATGAATCTGCTTTTTGTCATCAAATATATCATATTATGAAAGTCTTCATTAGCTTTGAGAAGTTTTTCGTAAAAATTATTTTCTGTATAAAAACTCATGAGTACCAAATGGTCCCACAGACGAGCTAAATCTTCACTTCCGGCATTTTCTACGGCCCATGTTACAGCCAGCTGCTCTACAGATGATCTTACAGCATATATATCTGACATATCTCTCATGGTAAATCCTTTAGCAAAACATCCCTTATTAGGAATATATTCTACAAGCTGCTCCTTTGAAAGCTGTTTAAATGCATCTCTTACAGGTGTTCTGCTTACTTTCAGATCTTTCGCTATCTTACTTTCAATCAGCTTTTCTCCCATAGGATACTCGCCGTTTATGATCCTAGCTCTCAGAATCTCTGTTACTTCTTCCGCAAGAGACGCCTCCCCCGCCAGTTTTTCATGTTGCACTTTTGCTCTCCTTTTCCCTTTATCTCCACAGCTCTTCATCTGTAGGAACATAATTATCAGGCATATACCGTGCGATCCTCGATACGTTCATCAAATGTTTATAATCAAGATTCTCGGAAATACTGTTGTGTCCCCACGAACCGCATCCCAGAGTATTGGTAGGCGCCAGACCATTATAGAAACTGCCTCCTGCACTGCTGGCTGACACTTGATTTATAACAAATCTTGATACACACAGTTCTTTGCCTACATACTCTATATTCTCCTCTGAATCGGAATGAAATGCTGCACTATGTCCTTTTCCATCCTTTTCAAGATTCTCTCTGGCTATATTTACACCTTCTTTGAGAGTCCTATATTTATAGGCTGCTATAACCGGAGCCATTTTCTCACCGCCCAGAGGGTCTGTAATTCCTGTTCCTTCAGCTTCGGCAACAATGATTTTAGTATCTTCGGGAATATCTATTCCTGCCAGCTTCGCCACACTTGCACACGACTGTCCAACTGAATGCCTATTCGGCTTTCCATCCTGAAACAGCGCATCTCTCACAGCCTGCAATTCCTTTCCGCTTCTGACTATATAAGCTCCATTTGCTTCAAACTCTGCCATCACAGCATCATAATCATCTTCATGGCATATCACAGACTGCTCTCCGGAACATATTATCCCGTAATCAAATGTTCTCCCTGCAATTATCTTAGGTACGGCCACCT
Organism: Lentihominibacter sp.; assembly: GCF_046951855.1. NCBI lineage: Bacteria > Bacillati > Bacillota > Clostridia > Peptostreptococcales > Anaerovoracaceae > Lentihominibacter > Lentihominibacter sp. Next base: position 57,193 of record NZ_JBKTXS010000003.1, read on the forward strand.
TACAATCATAACCTTTATCTATGATACATTGTACGTTTCCTGCGCCGACTCCCAAAGCAGGTCTTCCCGAACTGTAGGCTGCTCCTACGACACCTGCTCCTCCTGTAGCTATAACTACATCTACAGACTGCATGAGGTTTTTTGTGTTGTCTCTGGAATGCCAATCCAGTATCTGTATGAGATCATCAGGATATCCCAGTTTGCTAAGCTCTCTGTTTATCATGTTCACGGTTTCTGTACTGCATTTGATAGAACTGTGGTGCGGTGTTATTATGATAGCGTTTCCGCATTTGAGAGCAAACATAGCATTGCTCATAGGAGTGACTATAGGGTTCGTACAAGGCGTTACAGCAGCCACCACACCCATAGGCTTTGCTACTCTGGTTATACCGGTAGTCATATCTGTATCAAGAATGCCTCTGGATCTCTTTCCCTTAAGAGAATTCCATATAATCTTAGACTTCTGTTTATTCTTGGCGATCTTATCGGGAACATTCCCCATATTGGTTTCCTCAACTGCAATTTCAGCCAGATACTCGGCATTGTCATAAACCACCTTTCCTATAGTTTTGACAGCCAGATCCACTTTCTCTTGACTCATCTTCTCAAACTCTGCTTGCGCAGCTCTTGCTCTTTCTATATATCCATCGATATAAACTTTACTCATTTCACTGTCATTCATTCTAATCACCTCTTTAAATCATATCCTTTTATCTGTTCGCAAGAACTATTAAAGCATGCTGCCTGTATCAATATACTTGCTGTGCCAAGACAGCGCCTCATTTAAAATGTGTGGAGTATGCAGCGCAGATACTCGGCATGCTCTTTCAAAATAACTCATCAGCTGTTCTTTAAAATCCGGATGAGCACAATTCTCTATGATTTTCACAGCTTTTTCTTTCGGACTCAATCCCCGAAGATCTGCATACCCCTGTTCTGTAACAAGTACCATGACCTCATGCTCTGTATGATCAACATGAGAAACCATAGGAACTATGGATGAAATTTTACCGCCTTTAGCCGTGGAAGGAGTACTGAAAATAGATATGGCTGCGCTTCTGGAAAAATCTCCTGATCCTCCTATTCCATTCATCATTTTGGATCCCATGACATGAGTAGAATTAACATTCCCGTAAATATCTGCTTCTATAGCAGTATTCATTGCTATGACACCCAGCCTTCTTATTACTTCCGGATTATTGCTTATCTCCTGAGGCCTTAAAATAATTTTGTCTTTGAAAAACTCTGCTTCATCTAAAAATCTTTCTAACGCATCAGGAGATGGGCTCAGTGCTGTTGTGGAAGCGACGGCAGCTTTTCCCGATCTCAGCAGATCGAGCATTGAATCCTGCACAACCTCTGTATAAAAAGTCAGATCTTCATATTGTGAATCGCACAATCCGTATAAGACTGCATTAGCTACACTGCCTACTCCCGATTGCAACGGAAGAAGAGACTTACCTAACCTGCCGTATTCTACTTCTTTCTCAAAAAATTTTATTATATTATCAGAAATCTTTTTTGATATCTCATCGGGTTTGCTCAGAAACCTTGTCTGATCTTTCATATCCGTGACAACTATTGCTGCTATCTTATCAAACCCGCACTCCATATATGGCTTGCCTATCCTATCCCCGGGAGAACATATATTAATAGGTTTTCGGCAGGGGGGATTATCCAGTATAAAAATATCTGCCATGCCTTCAAGACTAAGGGGTTTATCTAAATTGATCTCCACTATAACTTTATCTGCATTCTTGATAAACGACGGTGAATTCCCTATGGAAGTCGTCGGCACTATATGTCCTTCTCCTGTGACAGCCAGTCCCTCTACTATAGCCACATCTATTTTGTTCAGCACGCCATAATTCAGATACTGGGTACTCTGAGATAAATGCAGATCGACATAATCAATCTCTCCCCTGTTTATTTTATCCCTTATGACAGAATTAGTATGATACGGCAGCCGTTTTTTTATCATCCCTGCTTCTGTCAGTTCTGTATCAATTTCGGGACCGACTGATGCTCCCGAATACAGATCTATTTTTATCGTTTCACCGCATCTTCCTCTCTCTGCCAGCGCCAGAGGAACTGCTTTAGGATAACCCGACGGAGTAAACCCGCTTACACCTACAGTCATCCCGTCCTGAATAAACTGCGCTGCCTCCTCGGCAGATCTGAGCAGAGAAAATGCTCGGTCACTTCTCAAACGATCTTTTAGCTCGGTATTAGATCCATTCATCATCCATCACTTCCTTCTTACTTAAATTTACCATGTATCCGCCAAAAAATAAAATCAGCTTTATCTATAAATATATTATTTTTTTCTATGAAGTCAGAAAACTATAAGAAGTAATAAATATTTATACTTCATTTATCCTTTTCGTTATATTATAATTTTAACAGGAGTAAATTGGAGGGACCTTATGAATATAAATCATTTACGATATTTCAAAGAAGTATGCAATCAGGGCAATCTTACTAAGGCGTCAGAGATCTGCCATATCTCCCAGCCCTCAATAACGGCTGCTATAAGCAGTCTTGAGAACGAACTTGGATATAAACTTTTCAATAAAATAAACAACCGCCTCTATCTTTCAGAGGAAGGAAAAGTCTTTCGTGATCTCACCAATGATTTCCTCCAACAATTCGATACATATTACAGTCATGCCCGGGATATATCGTCATCTGCCCATTCACCGCTTCGTCTCGGGGTTCCCGCTATATTGGGAACATTTTTCTTTAAAAAAATAATACCGGATTTTTATGAAAAACATCCGGAAATAGACCTAAAGATTTTTGAAGCTCCCACTATTGATGGCATCAACATGCTTAACAACGCAAAACTTGATCTGCTGCTGGGGATACGCGATAATAAATGTTACAGCAACTGTAACTCAAAAGAAATATTTTCAACAGAGCTTTGCCTTGCAGTAAGCAAAGACAATCCACTGTCAGAAGAGAGATATATAACACCCAAAATGCTTAGCCGTATACCGCTGGTATCCGTCAATAAAGGCTCCTACCATCACAGCATTATGATGAAAGAATTCAAAGATCTTCCTCTGAACATATTAATGTATTCAAACCAACTTTCAACTATACAGTATATGATTTCACATAACTGCGCCTCCGCTGTCATCTATAAAGATGTGTTCAACAAGTCCGAGGATATAATCTGTATACCATTTAAAGACTCTTTGCCTGTACAGATTCATATATTCTGGCAGAAAAGCACATATAAATCTGCTGTCATGAGGACTTTTATTTCTTATATAAGCTCACTGGATTTCAGCTGATTATATGACATTATTGTGAGCATTGTAATATTTTAATGCTTCTATTATATATTCTTTTTTCTGTATGTCCGTCAGCAAATTCTTCGGCAGATATTTTCGAATATCATTACGCACATCCGAAAATTTTATTTTTCCACTTCTCGGCTCTTCTATCTCTTTTTTCACTATCTCTACAGCTTGCTGATCATCCAATTTATTGCATCTTCTCGTTACGTATTTTATCTGCGCTTTATATTTAGACGAAAACTCTCCATGCCATTCTTTAAAAAAACGATTAAAGAATCCCGGCGAAGAGAATCCACAGAACTCACTTATCTGTGTCAGTGTCAGTTTCTTTTCCAGCATCAATATTTCCGCATACTCCATCCTTATATAATTGACAAGTGTTTGAAAATTCACTCCTGTTACAACCTTCAACAAATGTGATACATAATAAGAGCTTAAATACACCTGCTCTGCCACCTCATTTAAGGTTATTTTATTCCTGTAATTCTCCCCTATGTATTTTATTATCTGGTACATTCTGCTTATATCTATATCTTTTATTGACTCTTTTGAGATTTTGAAACGATGATCTTCAATATAGAACCCCTGAAACTCTGTTACAATCGTGTGAACCATTCCTGTTAAAAGTTTCTTTACATAAAAAACATCATATTTATTTGTCAATATATCTAAAATGGTTTCCGAAAGCTCATTCTTAAGCTCATTCAATTTTGATACCTGTGCTTCTTCCAAACACTCCTCACATGTAAAAATCATTATTTCTATATCAGGATACAGGTGAGAAAAAGCAGATGCATCTAAGTGCATAACAACAGTCATGATATCTTCCGTGGAATTATAAAACTGATGAAGATCTCTCATATCAATTAGGATTAGATCCCCTTCAGACAAAACGTATTTATTATGGCGAACCTTCAGCTCAGTTTTCCCTCTGAGAACAAGAACTATTTCCAGTTCCTTATGATAATGATACGGTTCCTCTATTATTGAACAAACATTGATCGAGACAGGCAACCCTTCTATTAATTTTACTTTTTCCAAAAGCATATGTTCCTTCTTTCTCTCCCATATAACAATTAAGCAACAGGAATACTATTTTCAGCAACATAAATATTTTTTTACTGACACACTAATTATACAATATTTAAAGAAGTTGAAAAGGAGGTTTGTTATGAAATTTCAAAAAATTACAATTATTCTCTTGGTATTATCTATGATTGCTTTAATGACCGCATGTTCAGACAAGGATACAAATTCATCACAGACAGCCGACAGCTCAGATACTCCGTATGAAAAACATCTTCTGCCGACTCCTGAAGAATATGGTGAGCTTGAAGGCGGCGGAGCATCCTATGAATCAGTTGGAGATCATTTCGATAGTCCGTATTTCAAAATACTGGATGTCTATAACATGAAGTCAACGGATACACTCACTATCCTGTCAAACTTTGAACCATACGAGGAGACTACTGAATACAGCTGCGGAGCTGCCTCTGTATTTATGACAATGAACTGGCACGGAAACACGGATTACGATGAGCGTACCATTGCAGAAATGTCGGGGACTACCGAATTGGGAGTGGGAATCGATGGTCTTGAAAAGTTCTTCAAAGAAATAGGCTGGAATTATGAAAGAAGTATAAACGGAGAATATACTTTTGACTATGATTCAGACTGGGACGGAGCAACTGCGGATTTCACAGAATGGGTAACGGAAAATCTTAAAGAAGAACGTCCTATTATCGTACAGTGGCTGGATTACGGAGGTCATTACATGAATATCATAGGTTATGATACGATGGGAACCGATGATTTCAGCGATGACGTTCTTATCTTCGGAGATTCCTATGACACTACAGACCATTATCAGGATGGATATTACATCATGGGAGCAGAACGTTTCTTATGCGACTGGTTCCAGCCTGCAAGACATGCTACATCAGCCGACCTTGACCCTCAGCCATGGATCATCGGATGGCCAAAATAAGAATTATACTCAGAAAAAAATGCGTTGGAAAAAATTCCAACGCATTTTAAATTTTTCAGACTTCACATGCAATTAAAATAATCTCTGTATCTCTGCTATATTTTTAATACCGATAAGCTGAACTCCTGCAATTCCTTCTGCCTTTCTCCTGTCATTTATCTCTGCCGATATTTTTTTCAGTCTTTGGGCATTTCTTACAGGAAGAACAATACACTCAAACCCAAGCTTAGCAGCTTCTTTAAGAATCTTCTCGCCATTCTGTACAGCCCTGAGATCACCGGTAAGGCCTATTTCCCCCAGTGCAATGGTTTTGCTTCCTATAGCCTTACCTTTATAAGAGGAATACACAGCCAGAGCTACTGCCAGATCGGTATATGTTCCTTCCGGACGTACTCCTCCCACAATGTTCACATATACATCCTGATTTATAAGCGACAATCCCATTTTCTTCTCAAGCACTGCTAATATCATATTGAGTCTGGAGTTTTCGACACCGATAGATGTTCTTCTGGCAAATCCTATATTTGTCTGGGAAGTAAGCGCCTGTACCTCTAAAACAAGAGGTCTCGTACCTTCATACACTGCTGTAACCACAGAGCCTTCGCTGTCTTTCTCCATTTCTTCCAGCAGAGTCCCGGACAGATTCTCTATCTCTATAAGGCCTTCTTCAGCCATTTCAAAGGCTCCTATCTCACTGGTTGTCCCAAATCTGTTTTTCTGAGCCCTGAGTATTCTCATTTCATGGCTCCTCTCACCGGAGAAACTTAAAACACAGTCCACCATATGTTCTACAATCCTCGGTCCTGCAAGATCCCCGCTTTTTGTCACATGCGCCACTATGAATACAGGTATATTATAAACTTTTCCTATTCTCATAAGCTCATTGCCGCAGACTCTCACTTGAGAAACACTGCCGGGAGCCGAATCAAGCTCTGAGCTGTACATTGTCTGTATAGAATCTATTATCAAAAATCTGGGCTTCAGCTTCATGCAGACTTCACTTATACTCTCTATATTAGTTTCCGCTAAAATAAAAAGATCATCTGACAGTTGTCCGCAGACTCTGTCTGCTCTCATTTTTATCTGTTCTTCCGACTCCTCTCCCGATACGTACAGAACCGTACCCTTACCATATGCTATATGTGCCGCTGCCTGTATTATTATGGTAGATTTCCCTATACCGGGTTCACCGGAAATAAGTGTCAGAGATCCCGGGACCAGACCTCCTCCCAGAACTCTGTTAAGCTCTCCTATCCCTGTATCTATTCTGTCTTTCTCTCCTGATGAAACCTGCCTCAGTTTAACGGGTTTACCTGCTCCGGAATTTATGGCTCCCGCTGACATTCCAAAACGTTCCTTGCCTGCTCCGTCTCTTGAAGATGTCCTCCGTCTCCTGTCTTCGGTATCAAAATCTATAGCCTTTTCTTCCACCATGGAATTCCATGCTCCGCATATACACTGTCCCATCCATTTTGAACTTTCATATCCGCATTCCTGACATACGAATACAGTTTTGTTTTTCTTCGCCATAACATCCTCCGCAAACATCCGTTCTCAATATAGAATAATATAGTACTGGAATGAAGTCAATGATTTTTACATCAGATCTTCTATATGTAAATTTTTAGTCCGCATAACCATTTTCAAATTTTTAAAGATAATTACCGATTAAAAAAAAACTTTGCTATTTCAAAAATATCCTTAAAACATAAAATTTCAGCTTTTATTCAAAAAAATAAAACAGAGACTGTATACCGATAAGAAATTTCTTTTCCGATACCGCCTCTGCTTAAATCAATAATATTTATTTATCCTGCTTCTCCTGATGTTCAGCGATTATTTTCTGAGCTATCTGAGCTGGAACTTCTTCATATCTCTCGAATCTCATATCAAATGTTCCTCTGCCCTGAGTCATTGATCTAAGACCCAAAGCATAATCGAACAGCTCTGCCTGAGGCGCTTCAGCCAAAAGTTTCTGTCCTCCGTTAGCCTGAGGCTCCATTCCCAGGATTTTGCCTCTTCTCTTGTTCATATCTCCCATGACGTCACCCATATAAGCATCCGGAACATATATCTCCATATGCATTATAGGTTCGAGAAGGCAAGGTTTAGCTTCTGCTATACCCTTTTTGAACGCCAACGATGCTGCTATCTTAAAAGCCATTTCGTTAGAATCCACGTCGTGATATGACCCATCGTATAAAACAGCTTTAACATTCACTACCTTGCAGCCTGCCAGAGGACCTTTTTCCATGGACTCTATGAGACCTTTCTCAACTGCCGGAACATAATTCTTAGGAATCGAACCCCCAAATAATTCTTCAGAAAACTCAAATTCTTCTTGTGACGGAGAGAATTTTATATGTACATCTCCGTACTGACCTGCACCGCCCGACTGCTTTTTATGTTTGCCCTGTACATCCGATGCGCCTTTGATAGTCTCTCTGTAAGCTATCTTCTGAGGAATCGTCTTTACGCTCACTCCGAACCTGTCTTTAAGCTTAGCCAGTATAATTCCAAGCTGTATATCTCCCTGTCCGCCCAACAATGTCTGATGTGTCTCGGGATTTCTCTCCACTACAAATGACGGATCTTCTTCTCTCAATTTTGCAAGTCCTGTACCCATTTTTTCATCATCGGCTTTATTCTCTGCTTCTATGGCAATAAAGTATGTAGGAGATGGATAATCGAGCGGCAGATATCTTATGATGTCACTCTTGTCACAGAGAGTATCTCCTGACATGGTATACTGTAATTTTGCTACAGCCACTATATCTCCGGCTTCAGCATAATTCAGTTCCAGCTGTTCTTTACCGCGAAGGAAAAACAGCTTTCCAAGCTTTTCCGACTTTCCGGCCCTCTCATTATACACTTCGGTACCTGAATTGATCTTACCTGTAACCACTTTCATCAGTGATATCTTCCCAACAAACGGATCTATTATAGTCTTGAACACAAACGCAGACATAGGCGCATCTGTAAGAGATATTCTCTCAACAGGTTCATTTTTATCGTTAAACCCTTTGTACGGTCCATGCTGAAGAGGTGTTGGCACATAAGTTATCAGCAGATCAAGCAGACCCTCAATACCATGCCCCAGTTCAAACGCTGATGAGCATACCGGCACTATAACTCCGTCAGAAATACCTTTTACCAGACCTTTCTTTATCTCTTCATCAGAGAAATCCTCGCCTTCAAAATATTTTTCCATCAGCTCATCATCTGCCATAGCGATAGCTTCCTTGAGTTCTTCGTCTATCTCAGTGGTAATAGGCCAGCTAAAAGGAATGAGAGTCTCGCCAAAAGCCTCTTTAAGTTCAGCGAAAGTCTTATGATAATCAAATTCATCCTTATCTCTTTTATTTATGACAATGAATCTTGGCGTCTTATACCGTTCACATGCATTCCAGGCGGCTTCCGTACCTACCTGAACACCTGCTCCCGCATCTACCAAAATAACTGCGGCCTCAGCTGCCCTAAGAGCTGCATTTACTTCACCAACGAAATCAAAATATCCCGGCGTATCGATAAAATTGATCTTGCTGTTCTTCCACTCTATCGGAACAACAGAGGTATTGATGGAATATCCTTTTTCGGCCTCCATTTTGTCATAGTCCGATACAGTATTACCGTCTTCGACTTTTCCCATTTTCGGGATAACGCCTGTCTCATACAACGCAGATTCGAGGAAAGTTGTCTTTCCGCATCCGCCGTGCCCTAACAGAGCAACATTTCTAATGGTTTCACTTGTATAGCCCTTCATTAACTAAGACCTCCTAATCATTTTTGTAAGATGGGAACATTATATCATTGCGGAGGTTTTATTACAATAAAATTAAATTCCAATATTTCTGAATTTTTAATTCTATTTAATGTATGTGCTTATGAAAACTCTTTTTAAAATCTAACCGTCCATATATAAAAAGTAATTATTTTTAAGAACTTCTTTTTTGTCTTCTGAAATTAATTTCACACAGAATCTCAACAGCGAGAGGAAGAAGGAACAATATGGCATAAGCTGAATAGAAAAGATATGACATTGGTGTTACTTCATATATTATTATCTCCGGATCATAATATATGTTAGTCTGATTTAGAGCAGCGCCCACCAGAATCAATGTTACACACAGCGTTACAGCCAGAACAAATCCTCTGTCACGGTTATCGAATCTGTATATAGAGAATGCGGTCCTTCCTCTGAGAAAAAAACCTCTGCATTTCATAGACAAAAGACTTTCCATAAAACTTTCAGAAAACCATCCTATAACCGCCCAAGCTGTACGTAAAAATCCATCTTTTTTTCCTATAGAACTCCGAGAAATCTTTATTTTTTGGTTTTGACTCTTTAACCTGGGGATAAGCCTCAATATCTCAGAGGCCAAAAGCGAAAGTCCCGGAGAAATTCTCCCCAGAAGATAAATTATTTTGTCAGAAGAAAAAATTTCAAAGATACAGGAAAAAAGCATCATCACAGAAGCTAATGCAACACCTGTGGATAATCCGTATATTACAGCTTCTAAGGTTATGCTGTTTCCTATTGCATTCTGGCAAAGAGGCGTCATCCCAAAATGATTGTAATAAGAATAAATAAAAGCATATATCAGGACAAACGGTATTAAACAAACATTAAACATTGCTGCATTTCGCCCTCTTAATTTAACGGAATAAGCAAACGATGATATATAGGAAAGAGCGACAAATACAGGATGATCAAAGATCACTGTAAAAATCACAGTTGCCGAAAAGTATATAAAATTTATCAGCGGATGATAACTGTCAAATCTCATATAAATCCATCCTCATTCATCATTCCGTATTTAGTCTTTATTCTGTCGAGTTTTTCGGTCATAGGCCTGCACAGGATAAACAGAGTTGCCATAGTAGACGCTGCCAAAACACCATTAAAAGGAACTCCTGCACTGTATACCATCAGTGCAGAAGATATGTTTATTGTACTGCTCATAGTGAAAAGTGTACATGTGTCAAGAAGAGGCCCTGTTATAATCATTATAACAAGACCGCCAAAAACAGTAACAAATATCCTTTTTTCGGGAGTGATTATCCCCTTCCTGCTCAAAAGACCGGCAATAAAGCCTGCCATGCCGTAAGCAAACATCTGCCACGGAGTCCATGGACCCTGTCCAAACATAAAATTGCTGACAAAAGCACTGACACATCCTGTCAAAAATCCCGAAATCGGACCTAATGATATTCCTGCTATTATAATGATCCCTACTATTGGTTTGACCTGCGGCAGCATAATAAAAGCCGCTCTGGATATGACTGCTATAGCGCACATCACTGCAATGACAGTCAATTCTCTGGCCTTAGGACGCTTGCCTTCAAATGCCGCTGCAAAAGGAATCATCGCAAGAATAATAATAACAACTCCACATACATAAAAACTCCTGCCTCCCATGTATAAGGAGAGTATCATGAAAGCCGGTATCAATATAAAAACAACTGCTATAGTCATCAACAGATATTTTCTTTTCATAACTGTTTTCACTCTCATCGATTCATTTGACATAATCTTATCACATCCTCATTAGTAACTGCATCACTGAATATGTGCCTGCTCATTCTGTTTGCAGCCGTAGTATAAAAGCTATTATGAGAAAAAAACCTGTCAGGGGTATCAGAGGTAATGATACTACCGTCAAAAAACAGACTGACATTATCAGCATATTTAGCGCAAAACTCTATATCATGAGAAACCATGATTATAGTAACACCTTTTTCTTTAAGCTCATTCAGCAACTCTGCAAATTTTATCTTAAAAAAATTATCCATTCCTTTTGTGGGCTCATCCAGAAGTAATATTTTAGGATCTGTTAAAAGCACCTTCGCAAGTGCCGTCCTTTGCTGTTCTCCTCCTGAAAGATCATATGGATGGTGATTAAGCAGATCTTTTATGCCGCATAAACTGATTACGCGTTCTATGGAAATTCCTCTATTTTCATCTGAATCTGTCTCCATCTCTTCAAGCTCTTCTTTCACAGTTTTTTTAACAAAGAGACTTTTAGGATCCTGAGGAAGCATAACTATGTTGTTTTTAAAAAGCTCTCCGTTTTTGTATTTTTCAATTCGTCTCCCTCTTATCAACACTTTTCCCCGATAAGGCCTGCATATATTACAAATAGTTTTCAGCGCAGTAGATTTTCCGGTACCGTTCCCTCCTACTATTGCAAACAGTTGGTTTTCAGTTATCTCTATGGACAGTCCCTTTAGAATATCAGGGGAATTTTTCTCATATCTAAACCATACTTCTTTTAGCTGTACAACAGTATTTCCGGCGTTTTTTTCCTCATATGGCCCGTCTTTTTTCTCCAGACTTTTTACACTTATTTTTCGGTTGCCTAATTCCTCAGACAGCCACTTTCTTCCATCCCTTACAGTCAGAGGGCATTTCAGCTGACTTTTTGTTCCGTAATATATCTGTACAGGAGAAGGCATAGCCGCAAACATATCGTTATGTTCTCCCCTCAGCAGCTCACCTATTTTTTCAGGTCTTTCATCAGCTGCTATCCTGCCTTTATCCAATACTATCACTCTATCTGAAACAGGAAATATGTCTTCCAACCTGTGTTCGGTAATTATCACCGTCGTTCCCAGCTCCAGATTTATCTTACGCACTGTCCCTAAAAAATCTGCCGCAGCAATGGGATCAAGCTGGCTGGTCGGCTCGTCCAGTATAAGAACTTCAGGCTGCATAACCATTATGGAAGCAAGACTCAAAAGCTGCTTCTGTCCGCCTGAAAGCTCTTTTACATCTTTATGAAACCAGCCCTGTATGCCAAAATAACTGGCCATCTCAGCGACTCGCAGCCTCATTGTACGCTGATGGGTACCGAGATTCTCAAGGCCAAAAGCAAGTTCATGCCATACTTTATCTGTAACAATCTGATCATCCGGATCTTGCATAACATACCCTATTTTTACAGCTTGCTCTTTCAGATTCATATCTTCCAAAGGCTTTCCATCAAAAAAAATTTCACCTGTTTTTCTGCCATGAGGAGACAAAACACCTTTTAGATGTCTGAGAAGAGTAGTCTTGCCACATCCGCTTTTACCGCATATAGTAATATATTCTCCCTTCGCCACCGAAAGATTTACATGTTCAAGGGCAGGATTTTCCCTGCCAGGATAATAAAATGTCAGATCTTTGATTTCAAAATGCGCCATTTAACTGCCTCCATAATATTGACCCCAGTGGGAATAAACAAAAATATACAGTAAGAACCCATACCGACAGCAGATTCAAAAGAACTGAGACTGCTGATAAAAATATCAGGCGTATATCCCACATCTGCCGCTCCCAGCCAACAACTGACTGCAACAGCTGACATAAGAACTGCCATGAATATAACCATAATCTTATCTCTAACCTCAAAAGAATAATTTGAAAAGCTGCTTCGCCTTCCGCACCCATATCCCCTGCTTTTCATGCTGTCAGCAGTGATTACGCCGCCTTCCAGAGACCACGTGGCAAGAGCTGAAACAATAGTCATCCCTTCTCTCAGGCGTTTTGACATATACATGCCTTCCCCGGATTTACCTGTACATCTGCGAGCCCAATAAATCTGCATGAGTCTTCTGCTGTATCCTGGTATAAGCCTTAAAACCATCGTGAGTACCAGTGAAACAGAAGGAATCATATGAGAAAAAATATACATGAATTTATCACTGGTCATTACTTTGTTATAACACGCAAACCAGAGCATTATAGTTATAAACATAGCGCCTATTGCCATGCCATAGCAAAGAGCTTCCCATGTATATGGCCTTCCCGCAAAATAAGTAAATAGTATTTTAACACCATCTGTATTGAACACAGGATTCAGCAAGGATACTGCGAAAAAAACCGGGATAAGTCCTATTGCCAATTTTATTGCTTTTTTACCATTTACAATAAAACAATAACTTAAAGACAAAATCACAGAACATACCAGAAAAAGGGGATGTATCAGGAACATCCCCATCACGACAGCTCCTGCAAAAAACATGAAATTCACTGCCGGGCTATATGTTGAAAAGGTATCTCTGTGATCTGTCATATATATACCATATTTTTCTATTATCTATTTCTTTCAGCAAGCTCGGCAAGCTCACTGAAACGGCTTTTTATATATTCATATGAATTCCTTCTGTGAGGAATAAGGCACGCGCTGCAGTCTTTTATCCCATTGTCCAAATATATGAACTGCCCGCCGCACTTACTTCCCAGAGTATACAGAGGACAGTAACAGAACAGACAATTAAAATCTTCTTTATCTTCTACTTCATGACATGGGAAATACTCACAGCCACTATTGTTAAAAAACATTTTTCATCCTCTCCCGATTCCGTATACCAACATATGATATCAGTTGGACGTCGTTTTTTCAAGATATTATGAATCACCATGCTTGTTTCTCTTTTTTACTATAATCAAGGTGGTCAAAGCGAAGGCAGCTATAGCTGCAGCTATTATCCATGCCATATGATATACAGCCAACGTACCCACACCAAAAAGATCATTCCACGAACCTTCAACACCTGCCACAGCATACAGTGAAAAATCCTGAGATTTGAATACTATATATCCGTTCTTTTCTTCACATTTTATAAATTGTATATCTCCTCCATCATCCACATGTACGATCACTGTAGAATCAAAATCCTTCATATCGGGCTTTGGAATTTTTATTTTTACAAGGTCTGAAGGCTCATATTGGTTTCCTGTCAAAAGATCTTCAAAATATATATCATATGTTTTAAGAATATCTGAATCCTCTTTCAGAATACGTCTTATGCTGTCAGTCGTATCATTATCAAAATCTGTTTCTTTTACCACAAGACGATAATGCCATTGTATATCTTCTGCCATTATACCAGTCTGCAAATCTTTGTGCAGTACTTTCCCAAGCTTATCAAGAAGCTCTTTAAATTCTGTATAATTCTTTACAAGAAGTTTCTCGTCATCACTTAGTGAGTCGTATGCGTTATATGCCTCTATTATTAAATCCAGCTGTTGCTCCGTGAGCTTTGACAAATCTGAAGGCAAAGCCTTATCAGGATCATCAGGATTCAAAACTGCTTCTATCATGCTCATCACCTGTTCTACAGTCGTAAGCTTGGCCTTCACACTCTTAGTTTTTCCTGAAGCCTTCTTTTCAGCGCCGGCGGTATTTTTATTTTCAGATGCTTGATTTTCTTCGGCAAAACCTTTTTCTTCTATCTTTGTCATTTCTTTAACGTCAGTCATATCAAACAGGCTCGTCTTTCCTCCCTTTAATCTGTAATACGATGCCAGCGCATAATATGACTGTTCGGTAGCCATACCGTTTTCCGCGGCAGAGCTTGACATAGTATGCATAAAGCTGCCGTTACTGTAGAAAGACAACAGCGCATTCATCACACTATTTCCGTTTTTAATAAATCTTCCATCGTCTGCCGGATCAATGCCAAGACTCGTGAGAGCTACAATAACCTGAGCATTTGACTCTGCGTTGGCGGTGCCATAAGCTCTAAACTTACCGTCACTTCCCTGCATATCCGAAAGCCTGCCCAATGCTTTATCTACAGCAGCCTTCACTTTATTATCAGTGTCATAATACGGAGCCAGAGCCTGTAATGCCATCGCTGTTATATCAACTTCCGTATCTTTTTCTCCTGCCGAAAATCCTCCGTCTTTAAGCTGCGCGTCCAGTATACAGCTTATCAGTGCATCACGGGTTGTCTGTACTTTTCCTTCAGGTGCGTCAGGTACGTCATAGTCGTAAGAATCCAGCGCTATAAGTGCCCAGATCGGACCATTAATACCCTGTTCATTCACGTAATCCAGATCTGCCAAAGGCTCCAGTAAATTATAACCTGCTACATCTGTAACATCTTTACCTATTGACGTAAGGCCCAGTATCACTCTGGAATTGTCAGTGGATTTAGTACTGTGAAGTTTGGCGCTGCCCTTTTTTCTGACATATTTAATTACATTTTGGCTATACTGTTCTGAAACACTTTCAGTAATTACACCTGCCCTGGCAAGTCCAAGAGCCGCCCAGTCACCGTGAGACGCTCCGACAGTCAGACTGTATTGGTTCGCTTTATCAAGCAAAGTATCTCCTGTATCTGCATATATCTTATCTATAGACTCTTGGTTTTCTTTTCGAAGCTCATTTATTTTTAAAACAGCAGCTTCAAGCTTTGCTTTGGCTGCAGATGAAACGAGTGCTTTCGCCTCATCATTCAGAGAATTATAAGCGCTGTCTGCCTTATCTACCAGAGTTCCATCTGATAAGATCAATTTATCCACATCAGGTATACTGTCTATGAGAGCTTCTACTTCATCCGCAGACTCCTGAGGTGTTTTGTCTCCATCCCAGTCAATCTCACTGTAATCATCAACATAGAAAAACCTCATATCATCTCCGTCCTTTAAAGTGACAGCTTCCATATAATCAGTGAATTTACCGTTTATAGTATACATCCATCCGCTTCGCGGACCATTGGTAAGCTCTGCCAAATTTATGCCGGTTTCAGGATCGTATATAGCCGATACATAACTATTGCCGCTCATCTCATATTCCATCCCTGCATCGTTAATAGCCGTTTTAAACAAATCCAATGCAGTTGATCCCAATTTCAGAGTATACGATTTTTTCTCTATCCAGTCATAATATTTTTCATGCTGTACATTAGGACCATGAGCCGTATCACCTATAAGAGTTATGCTGACTTTTATTTCTCCCGGCTGAGGTTCTTCCTCCCCTGATGAACCTCCTTCAGAAGCTCCTGTCAATTCCCACTGTAATACAGGATATCCTTCATTCAATCCTTTTGAATCTGATACGAAATATCTGCTTCCTACCTGATTGTTAAGCAAAGTAATGAAATTGTCTTTTTTCATTCCGGAAGAGCTTACTCCCGTGGCAGTTTTATCTGTAGCCATACTTTCATCTTCCGCAAGATAATAACTGCCTGTTGTCTGCGTTATATATTCGGTTCCTGAAATGTTTCCCAACACGCCATACGAATATGCTCCCGATTCTACTTCACCGATATTGTAACAACCTTGAGGAGCCGCACAAACCGTCGCTTCTCCGGCTATTCCGCCTTTATATTTACTTCCTTTCACTGCTGCAGTATTATAACTTGCCTCCACTACAGCATAATTAGTCATGACCCCCGAAATTCCTCCTACATAAGAAGATGTCCCGCTTATTCCTACCTGACCTGTATTGATACATTGACTGACAGTACCGTAAGCAACCGTACCTGTTATTCCTCCTATACGTTCTTTGCCGGTCAATGCCGCCGAATTCCCGCACTGACTTATTTTTCCGTTAAGTCCCAGCTGTCCGGCTATTCCGCCTACTTCACTGATGCCTTCTATGCTTCCCGAGAATGTGCATCCTACGATTTTTCCTTCGGTATATCCAGCTATCCCTCCTGTATTTGATGCGGAGCCACTGACCTTTATATTGCCTGAAAGGTTCAGGTTCTTCACCGTTCCCTTCCCATCTATGCTGCCAAACAGTCCCTGATCATCTTTTGCCGCTGATATAACCAATCCTGTTATTTTTTTACCTTTGCCGTCAAATGCTCCAGAATATGGATCATTACTGTTATTTCCTATAGGATACCATGTCTCTCCTGTCAGCGTTATATCCTGTATAAGCTGCGCATCTGCAGAGGTCATTCCTCCGTTTACTTTATTGACAAACCATTTCAGCTGGGCTTCACTGGAAATCTCATATACGCCTCCCTTGAGTGAAGGTTCATCACACTGGCTCTCCGGCCATATACCTGCATCTTCAGCAGTTTTGACAGTGCCTGCTTTTGCTGTTATTTCACCCGGCATATTTTTACTTGACACGATAACACTTATATCTTTTCCCAGATCCTCATTTGTCAGCAGATAGCTTTCTTCTGTCGCTGTTTCTATTTTTTTAGCTCCTCTATACCATTGATATTTCAAAGCAGAGGCAGATTCACTTCCTGAATATTTTACCGTGAGCTTATGCCCCTCTACCGCATATCCGTTTATTTTCGCAGTCCCGGTGAATCCTTCTATTTCTTCTGATTTACCCTTTACTATTCCTGACAGACTGTTGTCCATACATTTAGCATATACCTTTGTTCCTACGAGTTCATTAGGTATAGTATATGTATCAGAAACAGCCAACACCTCCTGCTCTCCACTCCAGTCACGATACCATACAAAGATAGGCTCTTTACTGTTTCCGCTCTTATAAGAAGCCCTTACAGTATCGCCTACACATATGGACTTCGGAAGCGTTAAAGATCCATCTATTGCCTTTTTTAAATCTGTCATTTCCATAAGAGACTCTGCCTTGATCAGAATCTCTGCAAGAGGAACTGCTTCTCCTCCGTTGGATCCGCTTGCTGCGATATCGAGAAGGTTCAAATAATAAGCTTCACTTACACCACTGACCATTTCTCCTACGGCTCCGCCTACGCGAAATTCCTCGCTGCTTTCAGTCTCTTGATAAGCCCCGCTGACATCGCCTATGCTATACAGTTTTTCTGCCTTAGATCCTACAGTGTTTATTCCCACACAGCCGCCTACTCCGCTTCCTCGGCTCACTACATTTCCGGTATTATAAAGAGACAATACATTACTGTCATTGCGGCCTATTATACCTCCTACAAAAGCAGACCTACTTTTTGCAGTACTTATAATGTGTCCGCTATTGACACATCTGCTTATATTTCCATCAAAATCTTTATCATTGGTATTGTCTGCAGCTATACCTGCAGCAAATGTCCCTGTTGCTGTCACCAGTCCGGTATTTACTGATTCCGATATACTGCCGCCCTTGTTTGAGGCAGTTATCCCGGACACATATGAACCTCCTGAAACATTTCCGTTATTCGTACACTTTATTATGGTTCCGCCTTTTAAATTGACGCCGGATATACCTGATGTATAATTGCCGCCGGATACGGTTACATTGGATATCACTTCTGATATCAATCCTTCGTTATATCCTGCTACCGCTCCGCTGTTATCGGCATTTTTGATCAAGCCTGATATAATGACATTTTTGATGCTTCCTTTATTATAGGCAATCAGCCCGGCTCCGCTGCCTCCTTTTATATAAAGATTGTTTACAGTATATCCGTTTCCGTCCAGCATTCCCAGAAAAGCTTTTTCTTCACGGTTTCCTCCAATAGGTTCCCACGGCTGATTATTAAGATCCACATCTTCAGTCAGGACACCTTTTATATCAGGGGTATTTTCGGCAGAATCTGCAAACCACTTCAAATCTCCCGGTGATTCAAGCTGATAAACGCCCTCTATCTGTTCAGGTGCCTGTTCTGATGCAGTTCCGTCCCATCCGTCTTCCGAAGGAGAAGGTCCGTCAGGATCTGTTGCGGTCTTATCCGTCTGCCATAAAAGAACCGGGTAGCCATTGTTTATGCCTTCTTCATCAGCAGTAAATAATTCACCCAGCTCTGATTCTTCCACGCCACATGTGAGGACTTTCAGTTCATCAGATGTCTTAGGCAGAATACTGCCGTTTTGAATAGCATAATCGCCTTCTTTTCCCACAGCCTCTTCTGCTGTTGAGTCAAGATAATATACTCTGTCAACTGATTCCGGTTTATATCCCAGACTCCCCGCTATGCCGCCGGCATTGCCTACTGCCGCAGTGCTGACAGAGCCTGCAGAATATGCATTCTTTATATGTCCATATCTGAATTCTCCTACAACACCTCCGGCAACTCCTGCTTCTGCCGATGCCTTTACAGACCCTATGCTATATACGCCCTCAACAGTTCCTCCCATATATAGGCTTCCTGTTATTCCTCCAACGAAGCTGGCGCCTTCAACGCTGCCTGCATTATATGAATCAGTAAGAGCTTCACTGGCATTGGAGTATACGCGGCCGGCTATACCACCTGCATAATTTCCCGTTGCTGCTACCTTGGCCAGATTAGAACATTTAGAAACTGATATGTTGCTGTCCAGCTCTCCTACTATTCCCCCTATATATCCTTTTCCGCTGACTGATACAGATGATGTAGTATGGCAGTTTGTGATGTTTCCTTTAGAATCCCCTGCAACGGCTCCCACATAATTTGCCGATGACATGATGATACTGTCAGAAATCGTCAGGTTCTTCACTTCTCCGCCTGCTCCCACATATCCGAAAAATCCCGTATTTGACAGCGCCTTATTATTGATATACAAACCCGAAACAGTATGTCCGTTTCCATCAAAAGTACCTGTATACGCCTTGCTGCTTGATATACCTTTAGGAGTCCATTCATATATACTGCTGCCTACGTCTACGTTTACAGATTCATTTATCCTTATGTCCGCCGTAAGCTTAGCAGAAGCTTTGAGATCCGCTTCTTTGTTAAACCACATGAGTTCGTCAGACGTACTTATAAGATACACTCCGTCTTTGTCTTTAGACGGCTCATCAGTTGTTTCTCCGTCCCATACAGTCTGTATGACAAGGTATGCTTCATCCACTGTCAGATCCGCATAGTTCACCGTAAACTCTCCGCTTACAGATTTATATCCGGCACTCGATACCCTATAAGTATAATTCCCGTTAGGCAATGAAAAACTGCCGTCTTTCTCTGCAGTGATAACTGTTTGCGGATATTCCTTGCTTGCCACTGTTATAACAGTATCAGAAGCCTGCCCTCCTGTCTCTTTGACAAAAGGTATTGATACTTTATATGTCTGCTGCTTCACAAGAGATATGATCTTTTTGTCTGAATCTTTATTTCCCTTTACATTAAAAGATCCGCTCTTTGAAGTGTATCCATATGCCTTCGCTTCGTATTGATAAGGGTTTCCGCTCTTAGGCAGACTGTAAGTCCTTCCGTCTGCCATCGGAGTCTGTTCCCTGCCATCCTTATCTCTGACCGCAAGCTGTATATCCTCAGGCTCTGTTTCAAATACATA
Organism: Lentihominibacter sp.; assembly: GCF_046951855.1. NCBI lineage: Bacteria > Bacillati > Bacillota > Clostridia > Peptostreptococcales > Anaerovoracaceae > Lentihominibacter > Lentihominibacter sp. The sequence continues at coordinate 77,414 of NZ_JBKTXS010000003.1, forward strand.
ATCATATTTTTTCACCTGCAAAGCTGCACTTATCTCCTGCCCTCCGTAAGCAACGGTAAATTCTCCGCTTACAGTATCATACTCATCGCATGATACCGTATAACTGTAATTACCGTTTTTTAGATAATAAATATTTGAGTCGCCTTCAGACGGATCTACGATTTTTCCTGCCGAGTCTTCCACTGTCAAGTGGGCTTCTGCAGGATTGATAATAAACTTTACTGCATACTGTGAATTGGGGTCCTGCCATCCCAATATCGGCATTCCCCCATCCGGATCTACGGCAAAATTCCCTCCAAGTTCCGCAGCAAAGTCCGCAGACTTCATTTCACCGGATGTTTTAGATGAAATCCCTTTTGTATCCTGAGAATAACCATCTCCTTGATCGCATGCACTTTCAAGGTAATAGCAGCTCTCTGCTTTTGCAAGTCCTGTTGTGGAAGTTCCGCTATAATTCTTGCCGCTGCTGTTTCCTATCACGCCGCCGCATGTTACATCGGAAACATTAGTATCCTTACTTACATTCCCCGTATTATAACAATGCTTAACATCTAAACTATAGCTGACGCCGGATACTCCACCTGCTACTCCTCCTATTCCTTTAGCATTAGTATCATTGAAATCATTAACAGGAGAAATCCCCTTGATACTGCCTGAGTTATAGCATGATTCAACTGTTGATGATTTTCCTGCCGAATCGCCTAAAATACCGCCGACTCCGTATATCCCTGTTATATTCCCTGTATTAAAAGACTTTTCAATAGTTCCGTCAAGACTTCCGGAAATACCGCCTGTGCGTTTCAATGTACTCGTTATGCCCGCCGTATTGCCGCACATAGAAATAACTGAACTGCTGGATGCCCCACCTGCTATTCCTCCTGTGCAGTATGCATATGAACTCGGCTTACCTTTGTTTACTATTTGACCATTATTGAAACAATTGGAGATATCAGCGCCCATGGCTGTCGCCGTTATTCCTCCCACGTAATCTCCGCAGCCTGATATTTTACCGTTATTTGTACATGCTACTATGCTGCTGCCTGCTCCTGCTCTTGAAGCAATGCCTGCAGCATATCCCTTACTAACAGCTGTGACATTCACATTGTTTACGCAGTTTTCAATGCTAAAAGCCTCCCCATAACTGATTACACCGGCAGCATAGCTGGTGCCGGATGTGCTTGTAGTAACACTCCCGTTTAGTGTGAGATTTTTTACAGTTGCGCCCTTGGCATATCCTATGAATGCCTGATAAGCTTTATCGTTATTGATATTAAGGCCTGTAATTTTCTTTCCGTTTCCGTCAAATGTGCCTCCGTAAATCACATAATCACTGTATATATTGACAGTCTGGCCTATAGGAATCCATTCCTTATCTGAAATATCTATATCCTCTTCCAGTACTGCGCATAACTCGGATGTACTTTTTTTGGCGCTGCCGTTTACTTTCTCGGCAAACCACCGAAGCTGAGAAGCATTTTCAATCTCATAGGGCTCCGTTTCGGTGCCTTTGCCTGCAGGTTCCGAATCGTTTATTTCCGCCGTCTTTACTGCCGTATCCCCTATTTTTGCCGATTCTTCGTCTTGGATCACCGTTACGAGAACTGTCTTGCTCTCTGCTGAAGCTTTGCTTTCGCCCAAAGTATTTGTCACTGTAACTCTATAATACGTTTTTCCCGCAGTATCAGTGTCCGGAAGATATTCCTTTTCAATGGAATTTTCTATATCAGAAAAAATCTTTCCGTCTGTACTTTGCTGCCACTGATACGAAATATTTCCTCCATCTGAAGATGATGCCTCAATACAAAGAAGCTCTGCTTTTTCTCCTTTTTCATATGAGATTTCCTCTTCTGGAATATCCTTCTCTATTTTCGGTTCCGCTGCTGTCCCCATTTCCCTGCTGGTAACTGTCGGATCTGATGAAGATATCTCCCCACCATATGCCCATGACGGCATCAGAGAAGTGAACAGCATCATAAGAATCAATACTGCTCCTAAACTTTTACCTTTTCTTCTTCTCTCACTCATTTCTTGCCTCCAATATATCTTCTTCCCATCTCTAAGTGCTATATCCCATTGCACGTATAATTCCAGACTATTACATCGCCCTTTTTCATTTCGTAAGAGCTGCATCCGTAATTAGGCGCCCAGCCATTGACAGTATACATCCAGCCTGATCTGCTGCCGCAGTCAAACTCATAAAGATTATTTATCCCTTCTATATAATAACTGCCATACGCAGGCGTATATGAATATTCCAGCTGAATTCCGGCTGAGCTGCAGGCTCTTTTCAGCACATCAAAACCTGTTTCTCCATCTCTGAACTCAACTGCAGATGAAGCCAGTACTACTCCATTTGAAGGCACGAATCTCTCCTTTCCGGCTTTGAGACTTTCCATATTGCTGAGTATAGAGTCGCATCTTATCTGTATAGTACAGGTATTTATCTTTTCACTGATACCCGATGTCTTAGAGCCTGAGGACAGACCCTTTTCTCCTGCTTCTATGACTTCTCTCTTATGATCTTCCTCTTCTTTCTCAGTCTTTTCTATTTGCTTTTTTCTATCGGCAGTAACTTTATTAATATCATCTTTGCTGAAGCAAAGATGATGTCCGTCTTTATCAGCTATCAGAGCCTTATCTATATTAAAATCATTAAGGGATTCCGCTTCAAGATCTGATATTGATATGTCTGACTTTACAATATCTGCTGTTTTCCCTTCTTTTACCGTTTCTTCAGCTTTTTGCGTCTTTATTTCGACAGACCCCTTAAAAACTTTTATTCCTGTAGATCCTGTCTGCATATTTACAGAAAATACAGCATCGTCAGACGATATTTCACATTCTCCGGCTGTAATCCCATCAAACTGTGAACCTTCATTAAGTATGGAAAACAGCTCTCCGCTGTCCATCTCTATAGACAAAGATTCCTCATCAAGCCCATCCAGCCCGGTTCTTGTATTCTCCGCCATGTAAACTGTGTTTTCCCCTGCTTCTACAGACGCACCGGAGCTTGATCTTGTCTCAATCATATCATCTGTACGCAAAGCAGCTTTATTTTCAAGTGTATATGATATACCGTCTCTTTTGACATTCACTACACCTGTCACATCATCTGCTTTCGCATAACTTCTCTGAGCTCCGAACCAGCCCTTAATACCTGCAACAGTCATAAAACCGCAAAACGCTATGACAGCTATCAGTATCACCATAATGATATTAAGTAGTTTCTTATTATTCTTTACTCTCACTTTTCCTCCTATTTAACGCATAATAAAAAGCGTCCTTTCCGAGGGCGCTTTACGATAATATACACAACACAAAACTGAGCAGATATAAATCCTCACATTTTTACACAAAAAATAATAATTGAATTTTGCCGTAATGCGCTGCTCAATTTTTAACGATATACTCCGTCTCACCTCAGAAGACTTACGCATCAAGCTGACAGGTCTACCGACTTAATCCTTATCATGGAGCCATCCCGAACATAATAATTCTCCAAAACCTACTGAGACGTCTTCCCGAAACTTCCGCTTCAGTGACTTGCCTTGCAGTCATACAACTACATAGCCTGTCCTTTCGTAAATATCACGGTTGCTGAGACACAGTGCCGGATTCTCACCGGCTTCCGATATATGTCTAACTTGAAATATTCATTTATATACCTATGCTATAACTGTTGCTATTTTTTGTCAATGTTTTTTTACCCACACAGCCTCAGACCTATAACTCCTGCAATTACCAGCAGTATAAAAAATATTTTTTTCTTATCTCTGCTTTCTCCGAACACCAAAATTCCAAACAGAACTGTAAATACAGTCCCAAGCCCTGTCCAGACAGCATATGCTATCCCCAGAGGCAGAGTTCTGGTGGCCACCGACAGCAGGAATATCCCGAGCCCTGTTATGAAAACTGTAAGCACTGTAAACTTTTTATTCTTAAATCCGTCAGACAATTTCATACAAACGGTAAATCCCAGTTCACAGAAAGAAGCGCATACTAATACTATCCACATCATTGCTGCTCACCTTCATCTTCCTCACAAAATTTCAACCCTATTATTCCGGTTATCAGCACCAGCAGAGACATAACTTTTGCCACGCTCAGTATTTCATCAAGCAAAATTATACCGATTACCGTAGTTCCAGCTATCCCTATCCCAGTAAAAATCGCATATGACATGCCTATACCGAATGTCCGTATACCTCTTTCCAACAGAAAAAAGCTAAGTATAAGAAATGCTATAGTTACTATTGAAGGCACAAGGACTGTAAAACCATGAGACTGTTTCATAAAATACGCCCATATTATTTCTATAAGCCCTGCGGCAGCCAAACATATCCACGCCGTTTTATTATCTTTCTTCATATACCTTTCCTCCTATTAAACTGAAAAACCCGGGAAAAGCAAAATACTTCTCCCGGGCTTTTATCCCTCCGTGTCCCTCTTTTGAGGCAGCTTCCTCTCGGACCAGCACTTGCTGCAAACGCAAATCGGAACCCTAGAAAGCATTTTTTTATATTATAGCTATTATCCGTCTGTTACGCAAGTGAATATTTCATTTTACTCGAATACATGAATTTCTTTGTAACAAGTTTACTATGCGAATAAAATTCTTCTATTTCGTGATAACCTGCGGAAACATTAATCAATTCCGCCAGTTGTTCCTGAGAATATTCATTTTTTCTTTAAGTATTTCAGTTTTTCGGAAAATTTCATATCATTACCTCCATGAAAATGGTGGCATTCGCTTTAAATCACAGCATCTCACCTTATCTCGCATTTTCACAGATATACCTGACATACTCAAGAGGCATCTGAGTTTTCTTTGCAACATCTTCAACTGTCATTCCTGATCCAAAAAATCTCTTGGCAACAAAATCCATAGACTCTCCGATTTCTATAACATGGCCATCCGGATCATATATCCTCACAACACGCTGACCCCAATGGTGTTCTTTCACCCTGTTCAGATATTTTATCTCTTCCGGATAATCCTCCAGCCTTTCGAGAAATCCATCAATATCATTTTCTTCAAAATACAGCTCGGCATTAGCATCTCCAAAAACCACTTTCTTTTCTATCAGCTTTTCCCATATCTGTCTGTCCTGAAGAGCCAGCCCTTCTGTCATCACCACATTGCCATCAAAATCTAAAACAGGCTTAAGACCAAAAATATCACCGTAAAACTTTTTTGACCTTTCTATATTGCTGACAACCAACAGCAAATTTTTCAATTTCATAATTAATCCTCCTAATGGAGCAAAAGCGCATCTAAAAGCCCTGCTCATATAAAAAAATGCATAGGAACAAAAGCTTCCTATGCATATTCATTTCACTAAAACTCAGCAGATTTAGGTGTCCTCGGGAACGGCAGAACGTCTCTGATATTACCCATCCCTGTTATATACATGATAATTCTGTCAAAGCCCAGTCCGTAGCCTGAATGCTTCACTCCGCCATACTTACGGAGATCCATATACCACCAGTAGTCTTCCTCTGTCATTCCGATTTCTTCGATTCTTTCCTTAAGAACATCGTAACGTTCTTCTCTCTGGCTTCCTCCGATTATTTCTCCAACGCCCGGAACAAGCAGGTCGCAAGCTGCTACAGTTTTATTGTCATCATTAAGCCTCATATAGAAAGCCTTTATTTCTTTAGGGTAGTCAGTAACAAATACAGGCTTCTTATATATTTTTTCTGTCAAATATCTCTCATGTTCTGTCTGAAGGTCTATCCCCCACTGCACAGGATACTGGAACTGCTCTCCTGATTTTTGCAGAAGATCTACAGCTTCAGTATAAGATATCCTTTCAAAATCAGAATTTATTATATTACTTAGCCTATCAATGAGACCTTTATCTATAAATTTATTAAAAAACTCCATTTCTTCAGGCGCGTTTTCCATGACATAGTTTATTATATACTTCATCATGGCCTCAGCAGTATCCATATTATCAGCAAGCTCGGCAAATGCCATTTCCGGTTCTATCATCCAGAACTCAGAAGCATGTCTTGCAGGATTGGAATTTTCTGCTCTGAATGTAGGTCCAAATGTATATACATTCCTAAAAGCAAGTGCAAAAGTCTCCGCTTCAAGCTGACCGCTTACCGTAAGTCCCGCTTCCTTTCCGAAAAAGTCATCGCTGTATTCTACCTTGCCGTCATCACCCTTAGGCAGATCATTCATATCAAGAGTTGTAACCTTGAACATCTCGCCTGCTCCTTCACAGTCACTGGCTGTTATTATAGGAGTATGGACATAAACGAAATTCTTGTCCTGAAAGAATTTATGAATGGCATAAGCCACCATGGATCTAACTCTAAACACCGCTGAAAAAGTATTGCTCCTCGGTCTTAAATGAGCTATTTCTCTCAGAAACTCCATACTGTGCCTTTTTTTCTGCAAAGGATAATCCGGATCGGAGCCTGCTTCTATCACTATTTTTTTAGCTTTTATCTCAAAAGGCTGTTTGGCATCAGGTGTAAGGACAAATGTTCCCGTCACCTTAAGAGCCGCCGAAATAGGAGCTTTTGCAATCTCCTCAAAATTATCGAGAAACTCAGCTTCATATACAACCTGTACCGACTTAAAGAAACTGCCGTCGTTCAGTTCTATGAATCCGAATTTGTTCGAGCCTCTGTTAGTCCTTACCCACCCGCTTACAGTGATTTCACTGTCTGCATGCAGCAGGCTTTCTCTATAAAGGCTTTTTACCTCAACATCCTTCATCTTTCTCTCTCCTAATCATATCACTGAATCACCAAATCGTTAGCAAATCCTCGTGCCTTCCGGAATGATGTCGTCTACAAAGATTACTTGGCATCCGCAAGCATTGTTTGTACCTGCCAGAAGCATTCCCTCACTTGTAACCCCCGTAAGCCTTGCAGGCGCAAGATTTGCTACTACTATAATCTTCTTTCCTTCCAGTTCTTCCGGCTTATAGTCGTTCTTTATACTGGAAACTATCACTCTTTCTCTGAGACCGTCAAAGAGTGTCAGCTTATAATTACTATGGGCTTTTCTTATTTCCTGACATTTTAATATTTTACATACCCTCAAATCCATAGCAAAGAACTGATCAACATTTATTTCAGGTTCTACTATAGGCTGCACCTCATCAGGCTCACCGTAGACCTTGACTTCTTTTTCAGGTTCTTTCTCTGCTTCCATGGCTGCTTTTTCCAGAGCCTCCTCTTCTTCTGTCTTAGGGAAACTGAAATCAAGCAGGTGCATGAATCGTTCTCTGTCTATTGCATATAAAAACAAGTAGAGACGAGGACCTCTCTCCTTACTTATCAAGAGCCTGTACACATTCTTAAAGAACTGTCCCTGAATTTTTTTGAGATTTTCCACATCTGCTCCGAAAACCTCCTTAGGTATATCATAAAGTTTGGTATTGAGTGAATCAAGATCGTAATCTCCGGCCTTAATGTAATCATAAAGCAGCGAGATTTCTTTCTTTTCTTCATCCGAAAGTGTGTTATAAAGATCCCAGTCTCTCCAGCCTCTCAATTTATTGGCACTTTCGGGAGCGCACTGATACAACCAGTATTTAGCTCTTTCAAGTCTCGTATCAAAATCTTTATATTTGTATGGAGTTCCTATCTTCTCAAAGACAGTCTCCATCATAGGCACGTTAAAATCCACTATAGAGCCAAGCTGCACCAAAAGTCCCATAGGAACAGTCTTTATCGATCTTCCTTCTATGAGACTGTATTCAATAACAGAACTGTTATGTTCATTTGCCTTTCCTTCCATGTATTCGTTATACATTTTATCAAACTCGAAATATTGACGCAGTATACCCTCATCAAAACAGAAATCAAAGGCCTTTTTAGGATCCGTTTTAGAATAAAGCCATAGGATCACTTCCGGTTCATATATCTTCAATAGTGTTTCAGGTGTAAGATTCAAACCTGACGAACCCGACATCTTCCCTGTGGATCCTTTAATGCCGATAAACTCATAACCCTGAAACATCGGCGGTTCAAAGCCGAATATCTTTCTCGATATGACGCTGCTTGTTTCGTAGCTTCCCCCCGGACTCGCATGATCCTTACCGCCCGGCTCAAAATCAACGCCTTCATATCTCCATCTCATAGGCCAGTCTATCTTCCATGCAAGTTTGCAGTTAAATTCTTTGGCAAAATCAAAAGTACCTTTATGCCCGCATTCACATTCATATTCGGCTACAGTACAGTCATCGGAAACAGATATTATTTTCGTAGTATCTCTTCCGCACTCCGGACAGAATATGCTTACAGGGAAATACGCATCTCTCTCCCCTTCCTCAGCGTCCTGTGTACGAAAGCTGTCAAGAATATCAAAGATTTCTTTTCTCTTTTTGATGGCTTCGATAACATCTTCTTTATATTTGCCTGATGTGTACATATCAGTCTGATACCTGTAATCCATCTCTATACCGAACTTTTTAATGGAATCCATGAATTCCGCCTCAAAATACTTGGCATAATTGGCATGTTGCGTCTCAAAAGGATTAGGAACTGACGTATACGGAAGTCCTATATACTTCTCGAATTCATTGTCGGGATCAACAGCTTTGACATTAACCGGAACTTTTCTGAATCTGTCGTATTCATCCCATGAAAAAAGAAGGCGCGCTTTCTTGCCCTTTTTCACCAAAGCCTTCGCAACAAACAGACTCGTTGCGATATCTCTGAAATTTCCGATATGGATAGATCCCGACGGGCTGATTCCCGCCGCACAAACATACTCCTCTTTATCAGGATTCCTCTTGATGATCTTATCCGCTATTTTTTCCGCCCAATGCATCAAAACACCTCTTTCTGTAACTTGCTTCCGTTTATTTTATTATGTTTACTATTTCGTAATTGATAACTCCGTCAGGAACTTCCACTGCGATTTTTTCGCCTTTTTTGTGTCCTATGAGAGCGTGTCCCACTGATGACTCGTTTGATATCTTACCCTCAAAAGGATCGGCTTCCGTAGCTCCCACGATTGAGAACTGTTCCTCGGCTCCGCTGTCTAAATCTTTTACAACGACTTTAAGGCCTACGTTTACAACATCCCCTTTTACATCTTCATCCTGAACAATCTTGGCCTTTCTGATCATAGTTTCCAGTTTATGGATACGTTCCTCAAGCTCTGCCTGTTCATTCTTAGCCGAATCATATTCAGCATTCTCAGAAATATCTCCGTATGAGATAGCTTCCTTTATCCTCTCGGCAACCTCTGCCCTCTTAACGGATACAAGCTCCTCATGCTCGGCAACTATCTTATCATATCCCTCTTTGGTTAATAAAATCTCCTCGTTCATGTTCTCTGTCATGTTTGGTAAATCTCCTTTCGACCAATTGTCGTATCGAATTATTATACTTTAAAACCATACGCTTGTCAACGATTGCAGCCCTTTGAAATCATTGACAAGCGGCTTTCCTAATGGTATTGTAAAGGTGCTTATAGTAGTATATACAAGGAGGCGTCAATTATGAAAATAAGCGGAGTTATTTTTGATATGGACGGAACACTGCTGGATTCAACTGAAATGTGGCAGGGCGCCGCAGGAAGATACATAATGTCCCTGAGAAAAACACCTGCTTCCGATCTGGGAGCAAAAACCAAAGCCATGACACTTGATCAGCTCTGTAGTTATCTCAAATCAGAATATGCAATCGCTACGACAGAAGAAAAAATAGCCAAAGGATTCAACACCATTCTCCGTGAAGACTATCTGGCAAGTGTGGATATAAAAGAATATGTTCCTATCATTCTGGAAAGATTCAAACAAAAAGGGATAGCTATGTGTATAGCTACTTCCACAGACAAGAACATAGCCGGCGAAATATTGGCACGGCTTGGAATAAGAGACTACTTTTCTCATATAGTCACATGTGAAGAAGCCGGATCGGGAAAAGAAGACCCTGACGTATTCATCCGCGCACAGCAGGTCCTTGGTACTCCGAAAGAAGAAACCGTGGTCTTCGAAGACGGCGTACTGGCTGTGAGAGGTGCAAAGGAAGCAGGTTTTTATGTCATCGCCGTGGCCGATGAAAGCGAGAAGGAAAACAAAGAAGAAATAAAAAAACTTGCTGACAGATATATAGAAAGTTTTGAAGAACTTATGTAAAAAGATATAATGCCGGAAAACCAATGATAATCAGAGATCATAGTATTCCGGCATTATTTGCCTAATTATTTTTTAATAATATTATTCTGCTATATGTATACCTTTTCAATATTAGGCGAATTCGTCACATACACAAGATTCGCATAGCATGGTACAAGATCTATAACATCTCCTACCTTTATATCTCTATCAGCATCTTGCACATCTAAAATTGTATGATCGCTGGAAGCTCCAATGATACAGATTCCTTTATCTTTTACCGTCAGCTGCTCGGGGAAAGCATAATCAACTTTTCCCAAAGCTATAAGCGCTCTTTTTCTTATTCCTTTATCTTCATATTGCGGCTTATTGCCGAAAGCGTCAAACATTATATCTCCTACCGGGTATGTTGGCTTGTCCTTTACCTCTATAACTTCTGCTCTGATAGTAAAAATATCACGATTCATGAAATTCATATCATAACCCCACAAATCTTGGAGATCTTTAGCCAGCAATATACCTTCTCCCACTCTGAGCATATTTATCCTTGAAGGCAGATTTCCTTCTAATATTCTCGGAAGCGTACTTGTTGCTCCTCCTGAAATAAATTCCAGTTCCCTGCCAATCTCAGCCTCAACAGCTTCGGCGCACTCCACAAGTTCTTCTAACTTCTCAGGAGTGGCAGCCACAGAACCGTAGCAGCCCAAGTTAGTACCAACTCCCGCAAGTTTAAGGTTATGAAAATCATTTTCCACCATAAGCGCTGCCTGCACTAAATCATCTTTATCCCAAAATCCCTCTCGCAGATCCCCCAGGTCAGCCATGAGAATAACTTGATGTTCTTTATCCTGAAGACCTGCCTGAATATTGAGCTCTTTTAATACTTCAATCTCACTGTTGAGACTTATATCTGTTATTCTCACTACATCAGCAGCTTCACTGATCATCGGTATTCTTATCATCATAAAAGGTGTCTGAATGCCTGTTTTTCTAAGAGGCTCCAGCTGCTCAAGCCTTGATGAAGCAATAAACCTGCAGCCCGCCCTTGCAAACTGTTCCGCACACTCAGCAAGGCCCGTACACCCCTTGATAACACCGGCAACTTCTACGCCAAAATCACTGCACTTTATATTTATCCTGTCTATATTTTGTTTTAATTTCTCCAGATCGATAACCAGCTCCGGATACCGTCTCCGTCTGCCCATGATATCAATCCTCCTTTTTATTGTCTGCGGCAAACCTGATAAGCTTGTTGGAAGTATTCTTCACAAAATCAGTTTTTCTTATGATTACTTTCCTTATCTTTCTGAAAGCTGGAGAAGCTTCATTTATTTTATCAATTTCCTCCCATACAAGTTTCTTCACAGCTTCTGTATCGTAGTCCTCTCCTAAGATTTCATTCACGACCTCATCATCCAGCTTTATAGCCGCAACGATAACTGTATCCTGCGCATCTGCGCTGTCCTGCCCGAATACAAAAGACTCCTGAACGAATGATATATTAGACAGCAGATATTCTATCTCCTCAGGATATACATTTTTCCCGTTCTTAGTTATTATTACATTCTTCTTCCTTCCTGTTATAAACGCATATCCTTTGTCGTTCATATATCCGAGATCGCCTGTATGGAACCATCCGTCTTCATCTATTACCTCAGAAGTCTCCTCAGGCATCATGTAATAACCCAACATCACATTTTCTCCCCTCAGACATAATTCTCCTATACCTTCATCATTTATATCCACTACTTTCATTTCAAACCCAGGAAGAGGTTTTCCTATTGATGCCGGATCAGGAGCTGTATCAGGATTAAGCGCTCCCATGGGAGCACATTCGGTCAGCCCATACCCTTGCACCGCAGGTATTCCGAAGTCTCTCAGTCCATTGAGGACATCAGGATTGATGGCAGCTCCTCCGCAAATCATCATCCTCATTCTTCCTCCGAATACATCGGTAATCTGTTTGAAAAATATCTTTCCCAGATCCATGCCGATTTTCTTGGTTGCCGAGTTAAGCTTTATCACCTTCTTCAAAAGCTTTTCTTTCCCCTGCTTTCTTATATTTTTCCATATGGTTCTGTACAAGCTCTCAAATATGAGCGGAACACCTAAGAACATAGTTGGCTTTACTTCCTGAAGATTTTTAGTTATATATTTAAGTCCCTGACAGTAAGCTATAGATGCACCTTTGTAAAGAGGCATCAGAAATCCACACGTACATTCATATGTGTGATGCAGCGGAAGTACTGAGAAAAATATATCCCATGTATGAACAGCCAGAACTGTGGGAGCTGCCATAAGGTCTGCAGCAATATTCTTATGAGAAAGCATGACTCCTTTTGACGCACCTGTAGTTCCTGATGTAAAAAGAAGTATTCCCATCTCTTCATTATTTATCTCTGCGTCAAGAAACCTCCTGTCACCGGCTTGTATCATTTTTTTACCGGCTTCTTTCATTTCTGTCCACGAAAAAATTTCTTCTTGTTTCTCTTTCAGACTGAAATTAACAAGAATTTTTAGTTTTGTATCTCCCTCGGTCTTTATCTCCTCAAAAATTTCCTGATATTTATCAGAAAAAATCACACATTCCACGTCTGCCCTGATAACCAGATTCTTAAGCTCATCACTGCTGAGCTCCTTATCAAAGGGAACTACCGTACCGGTACCGCATACAGCCGCCAGATATGAGACAGACCATTGATAGGAATTCTCCCCTATTACAGCAATTCTCTTGCCTTTAAGGCCATTATCGATAAGAGCCGTTCCCAAACCATTGACGTCAGCCAACATTTCTCTGTAGGTGATTGTTTTATAAGGACTGTTGTTATTCGGCTTATACCTAAACGCCGGATTATCATTATACAGCTCCGCGCTGGTCTCTATCATATGTTTAATATCTGTGATGGGTCTGCTGTCCTTATATCTTACAGCAGGATCATCTATCTTTTCTATTCTTTCTATCAGACTGCCGGCCCATACCAATTCATTGCTTTTCCTCTCGCTGATCTGTCTGTTTTTTTCCATATTACCTCCTAATCTTCATCTTCACGTATAGCAGCGCCTGTTCTTCTGATCTTACGTGTAGATGTCTTTTCAAACTCTTCATTTCGAAGCTTGAATCTTTTTACTCTCTTATATGCAGGCATTTTATCGTTTATTTCTTCTATAGAGTTTTTTATAACGTCAGAAAGTGCTCCATCACTTAAAACTCCCATTTTTTCTTTAATATTTTCAAAGTTAGGGAAGATCTCTGCTTTTACTGCTATATCGCCATTCTTTTTATCCAGAGTCCCATATACTACAACCTCTTCGATAAACGGCTGCTCCAGAAGGAGATATTCAATCTCTTCAGGAAATATATTTTTACCGTTTTTCGTAACTATAACATTCTTCTTTCTGCCACATATGTACAAGAATCCTTCATCATCAAATCTGCCGTAGTCGCCGGTGTGTAGCCATCCGTCTTTAAGTACCTCCTCCGTAGCCTCAGGATCAGAGTAATATCCTATCATTACAGATGGCCCTTTGCATATGATCTCGCCCACTCCGTCAGCATCTTTGTTTATTATCTTAACTTCTGTACCCGGCATAGGCTTGCCTACAGAATCTGCTTTACTATAGCAGTCTCTGTTCACAGCTATTATGGGAGCATTTTCCGTCATGCCGTAACCCTGTATCATAGGAAGTCCCAAAGCCTCATAGTCTCTTATGACCTGCGGATTAATGGCGGCGCCTCCCGATATGAACAATTCCAGATTATTGCCCAAACTCATATGTATTTGAGAAAAAATTTTTCTCATAACTTTCTGATTGTTAAAAAGTCTCGTCTTTTGTGCCAGCATCATCATTTTTTTCATTTTACCGGCCGCTCCTGAGGCTTCCGCCTGTTTCCAGACCTTCTTATGCATTGTCTCGAAAACAGCAGGGACTCCCAGCATTACAGTAGCTTTACTTTCTTTCAGATTCTGCTGTATATATCTCAATCCTTCACATATAGCGATATACATTCCCTGATACAAACCTGTAAAAACATGACATGTAAGTTCGTATGTATGATGCATAGGCAATACAGAAAGGCCGCCTCCCGGTTCTCTTATCTTAACGTATTTAGACATATTATATACATTTGCGGAAAGATTCTTATGGGAAAGCATTACTCCCTTCGCCATTCCCGTAGTTCCCGACGTAAACAATAAAGAACACATGGCTTCTCTGTCTATCACTGCATCTATAAAATCTCTGCTACCACTCTCAAGCAGCAGATTTCCTTCGGCCAAAAGCTTTTCCCAGCTCATGATGTCATCCTCATCATTATCGGCATCTATATTTATTTTCATTGCCGCACTTATATCTTCCGATGAGTTAAGAGCATTCATAACCTTTTCTTTCATCTTTTTTGAAAAAACTATAGCTTCTGCGCCGGACCGCTTTATAAGATTGCCGATTTCTATCTCTGTCAGGTCTTTATCAAGCGGTACGATAACTCCCGTACCGTTTGTAACCGACAGATACGTCACTACCCATTTATAACTGTTTTCTCCTATGAGCGCTACTTTTTTCCCTTTTAAGCCCATATCAATAAATTTTGTTCCCAGCGCATTGATATCGTTTCTAAGCTGTATATATGAAATCGCACGGTACGGACCTCCCGGAACATCCTTTACAAGAAAAGCCGGCTTTTTGCCAAAGAGTTCAGCGCTGGAATATATCATATCCCGAAGGTCGTTTATATACCGCATTTTATATAATACGTCTTTATATTTTCTGCTGTTCAATTACCACATCTCCTTATTTCTGAGCCAGATACTCCTCTAATATTTCAGCTGCGTCCTGTACACAGCCGTCGCAGCTTCTGAGAATCTTTTTTGTCTCTATTCCTTTAAGCTCCTTGCATATGATTGACTGATTTTTTTCTTTGAATTTTTCGGTAAGAGCCTTCATAGCTTTATAACTGTCTTTCTTTGTCTTTGGGGCATCAAGAGCTCCGTCTGATTCCACCATGCCTACGACCGCAGCCATTGCTGAAACTGCTCCGCAGGTCCCCATACTACCCATTCCCAATCCAAAGGCTTCCATAACTTCAAAAACTTCTTTTTCATCTCGTCCGAGCTTATCGCAAAAGGCGCATGCAACAGCCTGCGCACAATTATACTTTTTCTTATGATTTGCAACCGCTTTTTCTGCTAATACTCCCATTTATTATTCCTTCTTTCCATATTTCTCAGCTAAGATTCTTCCTACATATACACCGCTTGCCGACGCCTGCGAAAGGGAATGGGTCACTCCGGATCCATCACCTAATGCATAAAGTCCCGGCACAGCAGTCTGCAGATTCTCATCCACATCTATCTTTGAGTTATAGAATTTTACCTCTACACCGTAAAGCAAAGTATCTTCATTAGCCGTTCCCGGCGCAATCTTATCAAGAGCATATATCATCTCGATTATATTATCAAGCTGTCTCTTTGGTATCACCAAACTGAGATCTCCCGGAGTAGCCTGAAGAGTAGGTCTTGTAAAACATTTTTCCATTCTTCTGGCGCTGCTTCTCCTTCCTTTAACAAGGTCTCCGAATCTCTGCAGAAGGACTCCGCCTCCCAGCATATTGGAAAGCCTCGCTATGGATTCACCGTACTCATTGCTGTCTTTAAACGGCTCCGTAAATTTATTTGATACAAGTAAAGCAAAATTTGTATTTTCTGTTCTGAGTTTCGGATCTGCATAGCTGTGTCCGTTTACAGTAACTATGCCGTTTGTATTCTCTGCAACTACCTCCCCATATGGATTCATACAGAAGGTCCTTACCATATCATTATATTTATCTGTCTTATATACTATTTTACTTTCATATACATCATCTGTTATATGTTTGAAGATTTCTGCGGGAAGCTCCACTCTCACGCCTATATCTACCCTATTTTTCTTTTGTTTTATACCAAGCTGGTCACATATTTGAGAGCTCCATTTAGATCCTGATCTTCCCGTAGCCATTACCAGATCTTTGCATCTGTACTTCTCACCTTTATCTGTGGTAAGTACAAAAAAGCCGTCGTCTCCAACCTCTACATCTTCTATGATAGTATAAAATTGAGTCTCTATTCTTTCACTGCAGTAATCAAAAATCTTTCCCAATATCCTTACATTCCTGTCAGTACCCAGATGCCTCACTTTAGCCTCCAGCAGGTGAAGATTATTTCTTAGCGCAGTAGTCTTAAGCTCAGAACTTGCCGTAGAATAAAGTTTGGCATCGGAGCCTCCCATGCTGCAGAGAACCTCATCCACGTATTCCATCAGTTCCAAAGCTTTATCCACGCCCACATAATTATGAAGATCTCCTCCAAACTGGGTCGTTATATTATATTTTCCATCTGAAAGAGTGCCGGCTCCCCCATAGCCATTCATTATATGACATGGTGAACATTTCAGGCAATTCTTAGCTCCGGCCTTGATGGGACATTGACGCTTCTGCAGATATGCGCCTTTATCTATCATAAGTATCTTTGCATCAGTCTCCAGCCTCGCCAATTCATATGACATAAACACACCGCTGGCTCCCGCTCCGATTATTATAATATCGTAAGTTTTCATATATACCTCCGGTTAAATAACATAGATATTTTAATTTTATAATATTTCAGCCTAAATTACCATACCTTTTGTCCCTTATACATGAAAACCGACAGAGGTGATAGACTAAATCTCCCTCTGCCGGCTGTAAATAACAACATATTGTGATATCAGCTTAAACTTCTTCTACTGCCAATTTTTCAAATTCAGCAACGACTTTATTGAATTCGTCATCATCCTTGATATCTATAAGTTCGTATTCTTCATCTGATTCTCTATAACCGTAAATATATACATCCTCTGTTCCCAGTGGGTTCAGAGCTATATACTCTTTTCCCAACGCGTCAAAAACTCCCAGTATACCACACTCTGTAGCTTCTCCGTCATCAAATTCAAGAGTCATGATATCCTCTTCTTCATACCCATACAAATCTTTTTTATCTGACATCGCTTTCCTCCGTACTAAAAATAAATTTCTGTTTATTAGCATTACTATACCATTATGTTTACTTTTTATCAACAAAATATTCCTTTTGACTCTGTATCTCAGTCTATATAAAAACATTACAGCCTTTTTGGATAAATTGTATAGTCAGCGTCAACAATTCAAACTGTGAAAGTCTTATCTTAAAAACCATCAGATAATTTTATATAATTTACATCTTAATACATTAAAGACACATAATTAAATTTAACCACAGCTAAAACTTTTGCTATACCTCTTGACAATCCCTATAAAAATGACCGACAATAAGACTTATTATTAAAACACTTAAAATCTGTCGTTATGGAGGATCATATGAGTAAAAAGCCGCCTTTTGATTTTGAAAACAATCCAGATTTCTATCTTAACGAAGTCTACGGGATAATTGTCATCGATATGGAAGGCAAGATAAGATACCTGAACAGACAGTGCATGAAGCTGATCGGATACACAAATCCTACTTATGATCAGGCAAGAGAACTATTCGGCAAGCCTGTTATTGATGTTTTTCCTTATACCCATATGCTGGAAAACCTTGCGCCCGATATCACAAAACCTCAGATTGTTTTTTATAAATCTAATTATGGTATGGGAATCTCCATGAATGTGCCTCTTATCTATAACGGTGAAAAAATCGGACTTATGGAATACGATCTTGTCAACGAAGAAAAAGTTTTCATGGAGCTTACCGACGATTATAATGCCTTTCTTAATGATCAGCTCAAACAGCTGCAAAAAAAAATAATTAAACTGGAACAAAATAAATATACCATAAACAATATAATAGGTTTTTCAAAACCTATGAATACTCTCCGTCAATCCATAACCACCGTGGCAAAATCCAACTCCACAGTTTTGATATTGGGTGAAACGGGAACAGGCAAGGAACTTGTAGCTCACGCCATACACAACCTCAGCAACAGAAAATACAACCCTATGGCTAAGATAAACGCTTCTGCTTTTCCGGAGAATTTAGTTGAATCGGAACTCTTCGGATATAAAAAGGGATCTTTTACAGGAGCCAGCAAAGAAGGAAAAATCGGTAAGTTCGAGTACGCCAACCACGGTACTTTATTCATAGATGAAATACAACAGATGCCTATGAATATACAGCCCAAATTCTTAAGAGTACTCCAGGAACATGAAGTAGAGCCCATCGGAAGTCACGAGTCTGTACCTGTGGATGTAAGAGTTATCGTGGCGTCCAACCAAGATATCCTACAGATGGTGAAAGATAACAGATTCAGAGAAGACCTCTTCTACCGTCTTAATGTTATAAAAATAGAGATACCCCCTCTCCGTGAACACCTGGAAGATATAGACGAACTGGCGGATTATTATATCAATCAGCTGAACATGGAGCTGGGATTTAAAATAAATGGTATAGAACCGGCCGTTATAGACAGGCTAAAACAATATAACTGGCCCGGAAATATAAGAGAATTGAAAAATGTGCTGGAGCGGGCTATGAATTTCGCAACAGAAGATATCCTGACCTTAAATGATTTTAATTTCTTTACGCCATCAAAAGGACCGTCTCTGCCTGACTACAGCTCCAACGGCAATCTGATAGAAGAAACGAAAAGGAAAGCAGAAAAGGAGCTCATTGAACAAGTCCTAAGCCGCTTCAACTATAATAAAACCCATTCTGCCAACTTCCTTAACATCTCCAGACCTCTTCTTCATCAAAAAATGAAAAGACTTGGAATCCCGCTGAGCCCTTCAAAGGATAACAATCATGAAACTTAAAAAATATTAAATACGAGACTAAAAATAATCAGCCTCGTATTTAATATTTTCACATATATCGACTTAAAACTTTGTCAATGTTATACAGCATGAACTCTAAAAAAATCCGATCTGATTTTCAAGCCAAATATATTCAAAAACAGACTCCCATTTAAAAAGAATTACTGTATGCCGCAGCCTTTTCATCCTATCGCCCGTCGGTAGGAAAGTGATCAAATACAAATTCATAATAAAATACAACTGACAAAATAAGCGAACGTACATTATCTTTATCTCATTTCATCCATTCAAAAAAATTACCTCTGAATTCTGTCACCATCTTCAACGGTTCTGCCATAAATATACACTTGATTAATTATACATAACTCTTCTTTTTCAATCCATTCTTATCCTATCAACAACGCTGTCTTTACTCATTTTCCTAAACTGATATTTCGGTATTGCATATGCTATAACTGCCAGAACAGGTATCATCAGCACGCACGGTATCACCGTCAACTTCATTCTAAAGAAAAAGGCTGCGCCTACTGTATGCGACAGTATGTTTTCTGCGCCGAAAACAATGATTAAAACGGCAATTATAAATGAGCCCGCCAGATACAGAGCACCTTCCGCCACAAGCATCTTTGACAGCTGTCTCTTCGTCATTCCCACCACTTCCAAAAGCGCCAGCTCTTTTCTCCTGCTCAGCACCGATGTTGCAGTAGTATTGAAGAAGTTCATTATCCCGATAAACGCCAGTACGGCAACGAGGAATCCGCCAATCGTATAGAACTTGCTGATATATCTCTGAAAGCTTACCTTCATATCAAGGATTGAAAACACATTAATCATATCATTTTCCTTGAGGACAGTTTCATCTATGTACTCTTTAATCTGCTTATCCGCTCCCTCCTTTGAGTCTATGGCAGCATACATGGCACAGTCGTTTCCTGTCCGTGCGATATACTCATCCTCCGGCACCATTACTGTAATAAAAATCATGTCAGCATACGGATAATCAAGAGAATATGGCATCAGTGCCTCACCAAGCACCTGATAATCTTTCACATTGCCATTGCTGTACTTCATCTGAAACGATGAACCTTTATCGTAATATGAGAACGGCTCTTCCGCATTGCTGTCACCATAATCCACTATTATATATTCCCCTGACTTAAACCCATCCCATGATGCCGCATCTCCCCGCCATTCCAGCTTGTCAAATATGGATTCACTTATCCCCAGAAAATGAACGCTTACCTTATTTGAGGTCTTAGCCTCCTCCCATAATTCCTTTTCATAGTCAGACCAATGTTTCTCATATTTTTTCGCAAAACCTTCCCATGCTGCGAGAAGCTTCGGCTCCATATCATGTTTTTCATCGGAATAATAGACATACCCTGTTTTTTCACTTCCCGGGCAGTCATCAAGCAGCTCTCTGATTTCCGGTGTAATGCCGTTAAAGTTGGTATTATATATACTTCCCGTCATCTGATCCATCTGAAAATCCGAAGCCAGAAATGCCTTTTTATACATATTAAAATCATACCCCTGCACCAATATTACGATACAGTTTACGACCACCATGGAAAGAGCTACGGAAAGCATAACAATAATCCCTTTTTTCCAGTTTCGCAGCATATTCTGTACTGCCATCCCCCACCATGTGACGGAAGAATCTCTTTTCGTTTTTCTCCTTGCTTCATCTCCCTGAGCAAGACGAAGCGCTTCCACAGGCGATACCTTTTCCACTATCCTGCACGCCTGTAGGCTTGAAAGATACACAGTCAAAAGGGTAATAACCGCAGCGGCTATAAAAATCACCGGATTTGCTGATACTACAGTTTCTGCCGTCTTTCCTGCCTGAGCGCTGATTTCCGCATCTGCCGTAAGGAACGGTGCCATAAAAAATCCTGCTGCATATCCGAGAATAAGCCCTATGGGAATTCCTATGGCAGACAGACTCCACGCCTGCATTCTGACGATTTTCTTAAGCTGCTTCCCTGTTGTTCCCACATTTTTCAAAAGTCCGTATGCCCGTATATCTGTTTTTACGGAAATACTGAAAATATTGTAGATAATAAGATATCCTGCAAGTATTATAAACAGAATCATTATGATTACAGATGAAAATGACAAGGAGTCCTCTTCCATCAGATCATAGGCAGGGTTTGTCTGAAAGCCTGTGCCTGCCTGTGTAAATCCTGCATCTTTTGACAGCTCTTCCGTTTTCTTCTGTAAGTCCCACAAACTCTTGTACCATACACAGCAGTCCCTGCCGCCGTTGAGTATTCCGTTTTCAAGCTCCGCCTTTGTTACAGGGTATGCCTTCTCTGCTGCATATTCCTCCGACACCCATATCATCTGGCTCATAACAGCCTTGTCTCCCTGCCAGAAACCGCAGATGCGAAAAGTATCTGTCACCAGCTTCTTTGAAAGCGGGTCTGATTCCCATGTAAGAGTTATTTCCTGCCCTATTCGCGGCTCAACTCCCATAGCATTTAAAACTATTGTGCTTACGGCTATTTCATTTTTATTTTCAGGAAGTCTTCCCTCTGTAGGTGTGCAGTTAAAGCTTTCCGCTAGATTTTTATCTGCATATCTTACTTCAGAAGAGAATCCAAAACGCTCGTCCATAACTGCACCCAGGAATATTCCTGTACCGAATCTTTCTATATTATCATTTTTCTTTATGGCTTTCTCCGTCTGTAAAGCTTCTTCATAGGATAAATCCTGTGCTATTGCATGGGAAGAATCCATAAACTGCTTGATATCCGTAGCTCTCTTGGAAAGGATAAGTGATGCTGTTCCCATAAAGAGACTGGTAAACAAAAGTGCAGTAAGCATGATTGCAATAACGGCAATTATATTTCTGCTTTTATTCATTTTCATAAAGAGCTTTGTAAGAAGCCTGAGGGTCTGTCTGTTCTCTACCTTTACCATATTATCGCCCCTATCTTACGCTTCCGGAAATTATTTTTCCGTCTTCAATACGCATGATACGATCTGCCATCTGTGCGATTTCTTCATTATGTGTAATCATAACAATAGTCTGATGAAAGCTTTCACTTGTTATTTTAAGCAGCCCCAGTACATCCTGACTTGTCTTTGAATCCAGATTTCCGGTAGGCTCATCGGCTAATAAAATAGCTGGTTTAAAGGCCAATGCTCTCGCAATGGCTACCCTCTGCTGCTGTCCTCCCGACAAAGCATTTGGAAGATTTGCCATTTTCTTTCTAAGTCCCAGTATCTCGATTATCTCATCAATATATTTTTCATCAGGTCTTCTGCCGTCCAGCTTCACCGGAAGGACAATATTTTCCCATACATTGAGCATAGGTACCAGATTATACTGCTGAAAAACAAAACCGATATTTCTTCTCCTGAATATAGTAAGCTCTTCATCCGTCATGTGATTAAGCTCCTGCCCGTCCACAATTACCTGTCCCGATGTGGGGACATCCAGTCCGCCTATCATATGAAGCAGAGTTGATTTTCCACTTCCGGAGGTACCTACAATTGCCATGAATTCGCCTTTCTCCACTTCCAAATTCACACCGTCAAGAGCCCGAACTTCTGCTTCGCCCTGCCCGTAAATTTTTCTTAAATCTACTGTTTTCAAGATTTCCATGTCTGCCTCCTAAATAATAACAAAGTCTGTATCACTTTTTACAATACAGACTTTACCATTAAAATGTTTCCATCCAGTTTCTCAAATATCACAGTTTTGATACTTTTGGTTATCTTGGCAAAAACACAGAAAATACCGAACCTTCCCCCGGTTTTGATACTACCTTGATATAACCCTTCTGAACTCTTATTATCTCTCTTGCAAGGTAAAGTCCTATTCCGACGCCTTCCTGATCCATCACAGTAAAGCTGCGGTAAAATCTCGTGAATATTTTAGGGATTTCCTCTTCTTCTATACCTATTCCAGTGTCTTTAATATCAATACGCAAGAAAAATGAATACTCCTGCACCGTGATATCAACTGTTCCTCCCTTCGGTGTGTACTTTATTGCATTGTCCACAATGTTTCCCACTGCCTCGGCAGTCCATTTCAAATCATACATAGCCTCAAAATTCGTATCGGATACACTAATATCAATTTTCTTTTCCTTTGACTTCTCTATGTACTGGCTCTTTACCTGTTTCAGCAAATCCGATATTTTTATCATCTTAGGGCATACGGAAATAATACCGCTTTCCAGTCTCGACAGATTCACAAGTGAATCAATTAGAAATTCCAGCTTTTCCGTCTGCTCCAAAATAGTATCCACCACTTCTTTATTATCTTCGTTTCCTTCGGACAAAATCTGTCCATATAGTTTGAGATTTGAAACACGCGTAAGGGTCTGGTGTGCGATATCGGAAATAAGGCTCTGTATCATATCTTTCTGTTTCTGCCTATTCTCTCCTGCAAGAAGACTTTCATCGAGATATTGCTTAAGGCTGTTTTCCAGTGCGGAATATTTTTCTTCGGAAATTTCCGTCCTGTTTAGCTCCCCACCTTTCGCCGTATCTATCATTTCTTGCAGTTTACTTAAAAGTCTTTTTTCCCTTTTGTAAAACACCACATACCAGAATGCTCCCGATACTATAAAGGCAGTCAGCACAGTAATAATAAGCCATATCATGATTTCACCGCCCATGTATATCCGATTCCGTATACGGTTTTTATGTATACAGGATGCTGCGAATCATCTTCAAGCTTATCCCTGAGGCGTTTTATCACCACCGTCAGAGCATGATCATCCACAAATTCCGTATCTCCCTGCCATATTGAATCAATAAGATAACTTCTCTTCATTGTGGCGCCTTTATTAACACACAGAATCTTTAAAAGTTTCTGTTCCGTCTTGCTAAGCTCTAAAGGCTCTCCATCTTTAAAAAATTTCATCTTATCAAAATCAAAATCAAAATCGTCTATTTTCACACGGCTGTCAGTTCTCTCACCTATATTTCTCAGTCTTGCACCGACTCTTGCACGAAGAACCATTAAACTGAACGGCTTTGTAATGTAATCATCGGCACCAGCTTCGAGTCCCGTCACAATATCCACTTCCATATTGTTGACCGTAATAAGAATGACAGGTACGGAGCTTTGCCTACGTATTTCCTTCACAAAATCAATACCGTTTCCGTCAGGCAAATTTACATCAAGCAAAATAAGTGAAATATCCTGTTCCCTCATAATTTGCCTGCCGTCATTTAAAGTCCTGCACTGGTAAAAATTGTAGTCTTTGTTTTTCAAAGCAAGACACATTCCGTCATTTAGTTTTTTATTATCTTCTATTATTAATATATTTTGTTTCATTGTTGTACCTTTTTACTCACTGTCAATACCAGTATTCTTTTGAAAACACCCTATGTTTGTAGCTGTAACATATGCATTGCTACTAACATTATATCTTAAAACTATCATACATTCATTCTTGTCAGAATAATTTTTATTGTTTCCTTGGCTAAAAACTGCCATATTACAAAAATCAAGTATCATATTTTCCGTCACCATCAATAACTTGCATTGTATTATCTTAATATCATCTTTTTCATTATTTCAAACAGACATTTTTTCTTCGTTAAAATAAAATCAAGACTTTCGTAATTACACGCTTACACTGTAAGTTTTTACTTACATATTGTGCAAACCTCTGAATTTGACACTATTTTTTGAATTATCAGAGGTATGTGTACTTCTACACTTACATACAGTTGCTTTTATTTTCAGAAAATCATTGAATTTTCAATACTTTTAAGTTGGCATAAGACTTGCTTTATTATTTGGCAGCTAGAAAAGAGGTGAATAAATGAAAGCTAATCTAATAATTAAAAGTAATTGTATATTTGACAGTATTGATGAAAAGCCATTTTCCGGATTCGTTGCTGTAAAGGACAATAAAATCCTCGCAGTGGAAAAAAACTCCGATTTTTCCGGATATGCCGATGAGAACACCATAATAAAAGAATTCGGCGATAACACTGTTATGGCAGGTTTTCATGACAGTCACACCCATCTGATAATGGGCGGGCTGTTCAAGACCTACGTCAATCTGGCAGATGCAAAAAGCGAAGAAGAAGCCGCCCTAATGGTAAAAGAGGCTGCTGACAAAGATCCCAATAAAGAAGGATGGGTACGCGGATTTTCCTGGTACCATGTTTTCTGGGACAACAGACAAATGCCTACATACGCGTCATTGGACAAGTATTTTCCGGACCGCCCCGTTTGTCTTCTGCATGCCGAAGCCCACGGCGCATGGGTGAACAGCGCGGCAATGAAGATAATGGGTCTCACAAAAAATACTCCGGATATTGAAGACGGAACAATAATAAGAGATGAAGAAGGAAATCCTACAGGAGTTCTTTTGGAGGCAGCTACAGGACTGGCTACAAAATATGCCTTTGATTTCACACCTGAAGAAGAAAGAACTATAATACTTTCATTTATGGAAGCGGCAAAAAAACTGGGAATAACTTCAATAAACGATGTTCAGCCTTATTACCACGGAAACATGGGCAATTTAAAAGTATACAGTCAAATGGACAAGGCAGGTGAGCTGACAGCAAGAGTACATGCGGCTCCTGATCTTCTCGGCGATCTGGACAAGGTTCTTGAGGATAGAGAAAAATACTCTTCTGACAAACTCCGTATAGATCATGTCAAACAGTTTCTGGACGGAGTCATAACTACGCACACAGCCCTCGTACTGGAAGAATATACAGATGCACCCGGCAATTTCGGCGAAGATCCAAGCAACCTCGGAGCTATAGGCAAGGCAGTTCCCGAAGCTCACAAAAGAGGTCTTTCTGTAAAACTCCATTCATGCGGAGACAGATCAGCCAGATATGCCCTAGACTATATCGAGACAGCTATATATAAATACGGGAAAAACAAATGCCGTCATGCTATAGAACATCTTGAACTCGTCAGTGATGATGATTTTGACAGGATAAAAGAATTCGGAGTCATCCCTTCAGTACAGCCCGAACACCTTGCGCTTACACAGACTTTCGCAGCTAACCCTTATCCTGAAGTTTTAGGAAAGGAAAGGGCTGATAAGACATTCCCTTACAGATCACTGTACAACGCTGCAGGAGTCCTTGCAATCGGAAGCGACTGTCCTGTAGTTGACAATGACCCATTCCTCGAGATTTTCAGAGGCGTTACAAGAGTGCATAACGACGGAATGCCTGAAGGAGGATGGACACCTTCAGAAAAACTGACACTGAGTGAAATGTTAAAATTTTATACATATGGTTCAGCTTACGGAGTTCTGAGAGAAGATGAGCTCGGCTCTCTTTCCGAAGGAAAATTTGCTGATATCGTAGTCCTTGACAAGGATCTTTTCACAATCCCGGAAAAGGATCTGATAAGCAGAAAAGTCATAATGACTGTAATGGAC
>NZ_JBKTXS010000003.1:103699-111165 GCF_046951855.1 Lentihominibacter sp.
GTAATGGACGGAAATATCATTTACGAAGCCTAAAACATTTATCAATAATTACCGAAATCAAAGTTATCATCCATCAATGCAATCATATTAATTTATTCAAATCTGATTACAAGGAGAAAAGAAATGTCAAATAATGAAATAAACAACAACATCGAAAACTCCGGCGGTAATCTCGACAAATTCCATTACAAACAGGAATTAAACAGAGTAATGAAACTGCCTTCAGTAGTTTTCTTCGGTATAGCCTACATGGCTCCAATCACAATCTTTTCCACTTACGGACTTGTCTGTGGCATGACTCACGGAATGCTGGCGCTTACATACACTGTCGCCACTTTGGCAATGATGTTCACAGCCCTCAGTTACAGGCACATGGTAAGAGCATTCCCTATCGCCGGATCTGTTTATACATATACCCAGAGAAGTATAAACCCACATATAGGATTCATGGCAGGCTGGGGAATACTGCTGGACTACATCCTTCTTCCTATGTTCAACTATGTAACACTCAGTCTTTATATGAACATACTCATTCCTCAGATCCCTACGACAGCATGGATAGCGGTATTCATCGTTATAGTAACAGTCGTAAATCTTTTCGGAATGAACTTTACGAAGATATTCAACAACACGCTTATCATTATACAGCTGGTTTTCGTTGTAGCGGTTGTCATCTTCTCCCTCAAATATATATTCGGAGGCGGAGGTCTTGGTACTATACTGGACCCATCGGCATTCTTCAATGCTGAGGAATTCGCAAAACCTGAAGTTGGCTGGGCTACCATTTTCAGCGGCGCATCTATTCTGTGCATGTCATTCCTCGGTTTTGATTCCGTAACTACTATAGCAGAAGAAACTGTAGAACCTGAAAAAACCATAGGACGCGCTCTTCTTATAACATGCTTTGCTGCAGGCGGTTCCTTCATCGTAATGTCATACATTATGCAGTCTGCATGGCCTGAAGCTTGGTTCTCATTCGAAAACCCTGACTCCGGCGCATATGAATATATGTTCCATGTTCTCGGTAATGTAGTAGCTCTCATATTCTGTGCCATGATGGTAATCGGAGCCACAGCATCTGCCGTAGCCTCTCAGGCATCAGCTGTAAGAATCCTCTTCGGAATGGGAAGAGACGGACTGCTGCCTAAAAAAATATTCGGTTACGTAAACAAAAAAACTAAAATACCTTCAATCAACGTAATCATCGTTGCTGTAATATCATTATCAGCAATGATTCTGGATCTGTCTGCCGCAGCATCACTGGTAAACTTCGGAGCTCTTTTGGGCTTTGTAATGGTTAACCTCTCTGTAATAGCTCATTATTTTATAAAAGGTAAAAGACGAAAAGGCGCTGATATAATCAAGTTCCTCATCTGCCCTATAATAGGCGCTGTGATATGTGCTGTTTTATGGATCAACTTAGACAGCCTGTCAAAGACTCTGGGAATCCTGTGGTTAGTCCTTGGATTCATCGCACTTGCTATTTCCACAAAATTCTTCAGGTCACTGCCTCCTGACATGAACCTGAGTGAATAATTACACCGACTTTATATATAACATATGGATGATACATACTTTTTAAATTTTAGTTCACAAGAAAACAGCTTCCCGAATATCGAGAAGCTGTTTTCATTGTTTTATTATTTTATATTCTTATGGAAATACTTCCAAACAGCTTTCGCTGCACTTGTATTCATTCCTTCTACCTCTTCCAACTCTCTGACTTCTGCGGCCCTTATGGCATCTACGCTCTTGAAATGTTCTAAAAGAGCTGATTTTCTCGAAGGTCCTATCCCTTTTATATCATCAAGAACTGAACGCGAAGCACTTTTGCTTCTGAGATTTCTGTGATATTCTATGGCAAATCTGTGAACCTCTTCCTGCATACGCCCTATATATTTAAAAAGCATAGGTTTTCCCTTAAGTGATATCTCTTGATACTCCCCATTCCCGCTTTTTCTGTAAACAAGACCTCTCGTTCTGTGTTTATCGTCTTTGACCATTCCCACAACAGGAATATCAAATCCTGTCTGATCTATTACTTCAAGAGCTGTCGAAACATGGCCTTTGCCTCCGTCCATAAATATTATATCAGGGAGAACTTCAAATGCCGCATCTCCTCGGAAAACTCTGGCAAAACGCCTGGATAAAACTTCTTTCATGGATCTGTAATCATCCTGTCCTTCAACACTTCTTATCCTGAATTTTCTATAACTGCTTTTATCTGCCTTTAATCCATTAAATACAACCATGGCACCTACTGTATCAACTCCATTTGTATTAGAGATATCATAAGATTCAGCTCTGAACTCTCTTCCATCATACTCCCCCGAAACCTTACCCATTTCACTGAGAATATAAAAGATATCTGCTCCCAAACTCCGTTTACGCTCTCTGGCATTAGCCGCTCGATCATCTATGGTCTTTACCATCTCTATTACATCTTTAAAAGCCATATCAACAAGAGCCTTCTTTTCTCCCTTCTGAGGTTTTATCAGTTTCACACTATGACCTGCCAGCTCCGACAGATACTGTTCAAGAAGATCCCTGTCATTAGGCATCTGAGTAAGAAGTATCTCTTTGGGGAAATTAGCAAGTCTGCTGTAATGCTGATTTAAAAATGCCGATACCAGCTCTTTGCTGTTTTCTTCCTGTGAGGCTTCCATTTCGTAAGATTCCCTTCCGACAAGTTTTCCATCCCGCACAAAGAAAAGAACCATATGAGTTTCCTCTGTACCTCTTGCCGGTATTACTATATCTATATCTTTGCTGTGCTGCATCACTACACGCTGAGTTGCTGACAGTGCTTTCGCAGCTTCAATATAATCTCTGTATACCGCTGCCTGTTCATAATCAAGCTGCTCGGCGGCCTCCTCCATAAGGCCTTTAAGCCGCATCAGTATTTTCTTGTTTTTACCGTTAAGAAAATCTTTCGCTCCTTCAACACTCTCCGCATATTTTGTTTTATCTACTCCTCCACTGCAGATCCCTCTGCACTGATTTATATGATAATTCAGGCACGGTCTGAATCCGACCGGAAAAGATGTTGCCGAACAACGTTTAAGAGCAAAACTGCTATTCAGCAGATCTACTATTTTATTGACTGCTCCCGCATCACTGTAAGGTCCGAAATATTTTCCACCGTCTTTTTTAACGATTCTGGTCTTTATCACCCTTGGGTAATCTTCATTCGTTATCTTGATATATGGATATGTTTTATCATCCCTAAGAAGAATATTATATTTAGGTCTGTGCTTCTTTATAAGATTGCACTCTAAAATCAGAGCTTCCATTTCACTGCCTACTGTAATATACTCAAACTCTGCAATCTGGCTAACCATGCTCCTCACTTTTGGCTGCATATTTTTAGCAGATTGAAAGTATTGTCTGACTCTGTTTTTTAAAGAGACTGCCTTTCCCACATAAATAATATTTCCCAGCTTATCCTTATGCATATACACTCCCGGACAATCCGGAAGATTTTTAAGATTTTCCTGTATATCAAACATATCAAATCAATTCCCGAAAGGGTTCTTCTCTTTCTGCCATTCCTTTCTTCTCATATGTCTTTCTCTTTCGGCCTTCCTTCGTTTCTTCTTTTTTCTTCTGTATCTGACCATCATAATTCTTATGATCATGAGAATTATGAGGAAAATTACGACTCCTATTATAAACGTCAAAATGTTCTCATCCGCAATACCTATATATGAAAGTATGCCTCCTTTTTCTATCCCTTCCATCGCGACAAGTTTTGCAAAGGATACAGGATCGCCATCTTCATTATAGGCTATAAGATATCCCAAAGACTGTCCCTTCTCTACAGGCGCCTTAAGAATACCGTCATTCTTTACAGTCTCGACAGTAATTCCACCGCCCTTATGATCCTTATTAAGCGTTATATCAAGATCTTCCGATAAACCTACCGCAACATGGCTTTTCTCTCCTTGCCACACTCTCAGCTCATCGAGATTCTCTTTGCCCTTAGCTGCCACATATGTGTAATATTTTGAAAAGCCATAGTCCCATAAAGCCATCACATCAGCAAACCGCTGCTCCTTCGAAGTTGAATTGAGACTCACGGCTATGAGCTCTGTATCTCCTCTCACAGCTGAACCACAGAAACAGTTTCCTGCCGTACTTGTGTAACCTGTCTTTATTCCCGTAGCGCCTTCATACTTAAATGGGCGCTCCTTTCCATTAACCTTAACGGTTTTTTTCTCTTCATAAAGACAAAGATTTGTATTTTTCATAATTCTTTCTTTTGAAAGCTCTGTCGCCGGGATCGTATATTCCTCCGTAGCTACTATTTTACGAAAGTCTTTGTTATTCATAGCTTCTCTTGATATCATGGCGATATCATAAGCTGTAGTGACATGGGCTGCGCTGCCATAAGTATTAAGTCCGCTGGCATTTGAAAAATTCGTATCCTTTGCGCCGCATCGTGCAGCTCTTTCATTCATCTTCTGGGCGAAGTTTTCCACAGATCCGCTTATCGTTATAGCCAGTGTGTCAGCCGCATCATTGGCGGATTCAAGAAGAGTTGCATATATAAGCTGCCTTACGGTCAGGACTTCACCCTTTTTAAGCTTAATATTTGTTCCTGTCTCATCTGCATTTAACGGAACCGTTACCTTCTGATCCATATCCAGAGTTTCAAGAACTACCAGTGCAGTCACGATTTTCGTTATGCTTGCCGGGTCTCTGCGTTCATATGCATTTTTGGCATAAAGGATCTCTCCGCTTCCCGCATCTATAACTATACCTGAGGTACCGTCTATAACAGGAGCATCCTCCCAGTTTATATCTGCAGATGGAGTCAGTTTGATACCCGGCCCTTGATCTGTATTATTCTTTTCGTCAGCAAAAGAAGGCGCTCCTCCCGTCAGAATAAGCGCCATCATCAATGCATATATCGTAAATTTTATTAACCTGTCTTTACTTCTTTTCAAAGAAAAAGTCTGCGAGTTCAAATCCACTGTTAAAATACATCCCTTTCTCACCTGATTTTTCGCAGAAGCATTTGCTTTCATCATATGGTTCTTCCTTGGTACTGTCATATATTACAAACGGTACCGGTGTTGCAGAATGAGTTCTCAGCGCAAGAGGCGTCCTGTGATCAGGAACTACGAGAATCCTGAAATCCTCACCTGCTTCTCTGAAATAATCTACAATAGGTTTCAAAACTTTCGTATCGATACTGTGCATACATGCTATCTTTCCTTCCTGATCCCCTTGATGGGAGCATTCATCAGGACCTTCAATATGCATATAGACAAAATCCATTCCGTTCCTGTATTCATTAACAGCTGCCTTGGCCTTACCGTCAAAATTCGTATGAAGAGTCCCTGTTGCTCCTTCCACATCCACTGAATTAAGGCCAGCACATATAGCTATTCCCTTAATCAAATCGACTGCAGAAATAGCGGTACCTTTGATCCCATATTTATCATAAAAAGATGAAAGGCTCGGCTTTTTCCCCTGTCCCCATATCCATAGTGTATTTGCAGGATTAAGGCCTCTTTCTATTCTTGATTTATTAACAGGATGATCTTTGAGGATCTCATAACTCTTCTTCATTATATCAGTAATGAACTGTGACCCCTCTCCCTTCGGAAGATGCTCTCCCACGCGCTGGGTAAGAACATCATGAGGAGGAGTCAGTTCATAGTCTGTGGAGCCATTGTGAACTATCATGCAATGTCTGTAGCTTACACCTGTATAAAACTTTATGTTTTCGTTGGAAAAAGCTTCATTTACAGCCTTAACAAGTTCATCCGCCTCTTCCGTAGTTATATCGCCGGAACTATGATCTGTTATGATAAGATCCTCATACTCCCCTTCACCCGTAAGGGTTATGATGTTGGTTCTGAACGCCACATCTGTATCAGACATATCTATACCTATGCTGGCAGCTTCGAGCGGGGATCTGCCGGTAAGATATACGGACGGATCATATCCCATAACGGAAAGATTGGCAGCATCGCTTCCCGGAGCAACCCCCGGCGGTATGGTCTTTACCATACCTACCATTCCCTTATGCGCAAGCTCATTTATGTTTTTTATATCTGCCACTTCAAGAGGCGTTCTGTTCCCCAGAGCTTCTATATTATCATCGCCGGCACCGTCCGGAACCAATATCAGATATTTCATTATTTATTCTCCTCCTGGAATTTTTTCATGAATTCTATCAACGCATCTACGCCCTCAGCCGGCATAGCATTGTATATACTGGCACGCATACCTCCAATCGATCTGTGTCCGTTAAGATTATGCATATTGTTCTTTTTGGCTTCCGCCACAAACTTCTTATCAAGCTCTGCATCACCTGTTACAAACACTACGTTCATCAGTGATCTGTCTTCTTTGGCTACCGGGCATTTGTAAAGACTGCTGCTATCTATGAAATCATACAGTTTTGCGGCCTTCTCCACATTCCTTTTGTGCATCTGTGCCACTCCGCCCATTTCCTTAATATACTTGAACACTTCCCCTGCAATATAAATGGCGAAACAGTTGGGAGTATTATATGTAGAGTCATTATCAGCATGGATCTTATAATCGAGATATGTCGGTACTGTTTCCTTAGCAAAACCTATAAGATCTTCTCTCATAATGGCTATCGCTATCCCGGAAGGTGCGATATTTTTCTGAACACCTGCATATATGAGTCCGAATCTGCTGACATCTATTTCTTCTGAAAGTATGCATGAAGACATATCTGCCACCAGAGGTATATCTCCTGTATCCGGTATATACGGATAATGAGTCCCATATATGGTGTTGTTGTATGTAATATGGACATAATCAGCATCAGCCCTGAAATCTTCTCTTTTTACCTTAGGTATATATGAAAAAGTAGATTCTTCTGACGATGCCACGATCTTTATGTCCCCGAATTTTTCCGCCTCTTTGGCAGCCTTCTTAGCCCATGTTCCGGTCACTATATAATCGGCCTTTCCCGATTTTCTTAAAAGGTTCATGGGAACCATTGCAAACTGCAAAGTACCTCCGCCTTGGATAAACATAACCTTATAGTTATCAGGAATACTCAGAATGTCTCTGAGGTTTTTTTCTGCATCTTCCAAAATAGCTTTGAATTCAGCGGATCTGTGACTCATTTCCATTACGGATTCTCCACATCCCTTATAATTTGCCAGATTCGCAGCTGCATCTTCAATCACACTGATCGGCAGCATTGATGGTCCTGCCGAAAAGTTATATGCTCTTTCGTTACTCAATTTGGTCACCTCCACTTTATATAAATCATTATCAATTTGAGTATATTCAAAAATACCTATAATAGATTATATTATATCACTTTACTAAGCTGTAGTAAAGAACATGTATATACCCGGTCGATATAATTAATAGTCTTCTGCATTTTCATAAGAAAAGAACCGCAGCGGCAATCGCCGCAGCGGTTCTTCTCTGAAGGTAATGTTATCAACATCGGAAGAATCTATGAC
>NZ_JBKTXS010000004.1:0-89996 GCF_046951855.1 Lentihominibacter sp.
TGATAAGATAAACCCGCTGGATGTCCATGAGAAACAGCTTTGCCAGATAATCTGTGCATATAGGATCTTCCTGCCTTTTGCAGGGATTACCGTATCGTCAAGGGAAAGTGAAAGCTTTAGAAATGGTATTGTAAAAATCGCAGCGACAAAAGTATCCGCCGGTGTTTCTACGGGAATAGGCGATCATGAGAGCAAGTATACAGGAAAGGAGAGCGGCAGTAAGGAAGGCGACGAGCAATTTGAGATAAATGATGACAGAAGCTTTGAGGAAATGTATAAAGATATTTCCCAAGAAGGACTGCAGCCTGTGCTGAACGATTATCTTTATGTCTGATATAATATGTGTTACCAATAGACATTTATGCGACGGAGATTTCATTGAAAGGATAAATAAAATAGCAAAGTGCAGTCCTGCCGGAATAATCTTGAGAGAAAAAGATATGACAGAAGGACAGTATGAGAATCTTGCAGGTGATGTAATGGAAATTTGCAGGAAATCAGGAGTTATATGCATACTGCATAGCTTTAAAGATGTGGCGGCAAGATTATCAGCGCGGGCTCTGCATATGCCGATGGAACTTTTGAAGAAAATGCCTGAGAAAGAAAAAGCAAGATTTGACATAATAGGAGCATCGTGCCATTCTGTCGAGGAAGCGCGGAAAGCCCAGAGACTGGGATGTACATATATAACAGCAGGTCATATTTTTCCTACTGGCTGTAAGAGAAATCTGGAACCGAGAGGAATTGAATTTCTCAAAGAGGTATGTGTGGCAGTGTCTGTTCCGGTGTATGCAATAGGAGGAATAGGACCTGATAATATCGGAGAAATAAAACAGGCAGGAGCAGAAGGGGCTTGTATAATGAGCGGCATGATGACATGCAGAGAACCGGGTAAATATTTTCAGAGCATTGAGACAAGGAGTGGAAAGGATTATGGGGACAGTGAAATTTGAAAAGGAACAATTGCTGCTTTATGCTGTGACAAACCGTGTTCATGCAGTTAAAGAAACCTTATATTCGCAGGTGAGGGATGCTCTTGAAGGCGGAGTGACATGTGTTCAGCTGAGAGAAAAATATATGAAAGAAGAGGATTTCACAGCGGAAGCGGTAAAGCTGAAAGCTCTGTGTAAAAATTACAGTGTACCTCTTATAATAAATGATAATTTGAATGTTGCTTTAAGATCCGGAGCGGATGGGATACATGTCGGCCAGGAAGATATGTCGGCTGAAGAAATCAGGAAACTGGCAGGCAGAGAGTTCATAATAGGTGTCACGGCAAAGACTGTGAAACAGGCAAAAATGGCAGAAGCGGCAGGAGCGGATTATATAGGAGTAGGTGCGGTATTCCCTTCTCCTACTAAGCAGGGCGCCATAAGAATAACCAGACAAGAACTGAAAGATATATGTGAAGCAGTATCCATTCCTTCTGTAGCTATAGGCGGCGTCAATATTGAAAATATGAAACAGCTGAAAGGAATGGGTATGGATGGTTTTGCCGTCGTTTCCGCATTGTTTGCAGCAGAGGATATACAGTCTGCGGCAAGAAGTCTTATATCAGAGGCTCGGGCTGTTGTTTATTGAAACTGAATTAAAAAAGGTGAAAGAATATGAAAAAGAAAGCTGTGCTGACAATAGCAGGAAGTGATTGCAGTGGGGGAGCGGGAATACAGGCGGATCTGAAAACCATGATAATGAACGGTGTATACGGGATGAGCGCTGTAACTGCATTGACTTCTCAGAATACCATGGGTGTATCAGAGATAGTAGAGGTGACTCCGGAATTCCTGAAGAGGCAAATAGATGATATTTTTTGTGATATACGGCCGGATGCGGTAAAGATCGGAATGGTATCTTCTCCTTCTCTCATAGAGGTTATAGCCGGCAGGCTGAGCGAATACAATGCACAAAACGTAGTGGTTGATCCTGTCATGATATCGACCAGCGGGTCGAGACTTATGCAGGAAGAAGCAGTCTGGACTTTGAAAAACAAGCTCTTTCCGCTGGCTGCAATAGTAACTCCTAATATACCGGAGGCGTCAGCTCTGACAGGTTTTGAGATTGCAGAAAAGGAAGATATGGAGATGGCGGCTATGGCGATAAGTAAAAATTATGGCTGCGCTGTGTTGTGTAAAGGCGGGCACAGTGAATCAGATGCTGATGATATATTGTATTCCAAAGGAAATATCAGCTGGATCGGCGCAAGACGTATAGACAATCCCAATACACATGGTACAGGATGTACGCTTTCAAGTGCCATAGCATCAAATTTAGCTAAGGGATTTGATCTTAAAGATGCTGTAGCTGAGGCTAAGGCATATATATCAGGGGCATTGTCGGCGATGCTTGATTTGGGACACGGAAGTGGGCCTGTAGATCACGGGTTTGATCTCAGCGGGAGATTTGCGGAAAAAAAATAATATTGCAGATGATGAAAAAACTGAGACAGCTGTTTTACCAGAACAGCTGTTTTTTTGTATAAAGAATCGAACCGGATCAGGGTACAAACTTCGTATTTTGTTTGATATTCGAGAAAAGAGTAAAGCACCGACACATTATTTTCAGAGAATTTAACATAATAAATCTCCTGTTATTTATTCCATTTCAAGGTAAAATAAGGTATACTGATTAATTAGATAATTTATAAATATAAAAGATGTGTTTTGAAAGGGGAGAATTGCGTTTAATGGGCAGTGTCATTATCAAAGATACAGTGATAATAATAGTGCTTATAATGTTTTCAGCATACTTTTCAGCAACTGAAACTGCATTTACATCGGTAAACAGAATAAGACTTAAGAATATGGCCGGCGAAGGCAATAAGAAGGCGGATCGGGTTCTGAAACTTTCTGATAAATACGATAAGCTCCTGACTACTATACTGATAGGAAATAATATCGTCAATATTGCAATGACATCTATTGCTACGATGTTGTTTGTAAATCTCATGGGCTCGTATGGGGCTACTGTCGCTACTGCAGTCATCACTGTGGTTGTGCTGATATTCGGAGAGATAACGCCTAAGAGTATATCTAAGGAAAAACCTGAGAGCTTTGCCATGCTTTCGGCTCCTATGCTGAAAAAGCTTATGACTTTAATGACTCCGATAAATTTTTTGTTTACGAAGTGGAAGCTATTTATATCGAAATTGTTGAAATTAAATAACGCAGATATTATTACAGAAGATGAAATCAAAACTATGGTTGAGGAGGCTGAAACCGCAGGAACCATTGAAGGAAAGCACAGTGAGCTTATTCAGAATGCCATAGGATTTTTTGATCTTACAGCAGAAGATGTAATGACTCCGAGACCTGAGATCTGTGCGGCAGATGTCAGATGTTCCAACGAGGAATTGGCGAAGATATTTGTAAAAACAGGTTTCTCGAGACTTCCCGTCTATGAGGAAGATATAGATAGGATAACGGGCGTCATAAATCAAAAGGATTTTTATAATTATGTGATGGGGACTGAAAAAAGTGTTGCTGATGGGGTTGTCCCTGTAGTTTTTGTCAGTACTGTAATGAAGATATCCGATCTTCTTAGAAAAATGCAGCATTTAAAGACACATATGGCCATAGTGACAGATGAATACGGCGGGACCGAGGGATTGGTCACAATGGAAGATATCATAGAAGAACTGGTGGGAGAGATATTTGATGAGCACGATGCAGTAATATCAAATGATATAATACCGCTTAACAACGGCAGTTTCAGAGTAAAGTGCAGTGCTAATATCAATAAGGTGTTTGATTATTTTGGCATAGATGATATACCAGATGTAGTTACCGTAAACGGATGGGTCGTTATGAGCATGGACAAGCTTCCGGCTAAGAATGACACCTTTGAAGAAATAATAGGAGATAAAAAGCTGAGGGTACGGATAATTAAGGCCAACGAAAGAAAGGCTATAGAAATAAATCTGAAAGTGGAAAATGCAGGAAGTTAAAAATAGAAAGGGGAAGTCATAATGGGTTTAATGGAAAAGATCTTTGGTGATCTTAATGAAAAAGAAGTAAAAAAGGTTTCGAAAATAGCAGACCGGGTTATGAGTCACGAAGACGAGATGGCGGCGCTTACAGATGAACAGCTTCGTGAAAAAACGGAGGAATTCAAAAAACGTGTGCAGGAAGGCGAGTCTCTTGATGATATATTGCCTGAAGCATTTGCTGTATGTAGAGAAGGCGCGTGGAGAAGTCTGGGAATGAAACATTTTTATGTGCAGGTAATAGGAGGTATCGTTCTTCATCAGGGAAGGATATCAGAGATGAAGACTGGTGAAGGTAAGACTCTTGTGGCTACGCTTCCGGCCTATCTCAATGCGCTTGAAGGTAAAGGTGTGCATGTGGTAACTGTAAATGATTATCTGGCAAAGCGTGACATGGAGTGGATGGGCAAGCTTTATACATTCCTGGGGCTTACGGTGGGATGCGTCGTACACGGAATATCTGAAGATGAGCGGCGTGCGGCATATCAGGCTGACATTACTTACGGAACAAACAATGAGTACGGATTTGACTACCTTAGAGACAACATGGTTATATACAAGGAAGCTATGATGCAGAGAGAACTCAATTATGCCATCATAGACGAGGTAGACTCCATTTTGATAGATGAAGCAAGAACACCACTGATAATATCGGGAAAAGGTGACAAATCAACAGATATGTATAAGAGGGCTGATGGGTTCGTCAGAACTCTTAAAGAGGGCGAGGAGGCGGACTTTACCATAGAGGAAAAGGATAAGCAGATAGCTCTTACCGATGAAGGTGTTGCAAAATGTGAGAAATATTTTGACGTAGAGAATTTTTCCGATCCTGAGAACATGGAGATAAACCATCATGTGCTGCAGGCTTTGAAGGCAAGAAATATGATGAAGCGTGATGTGGATTATATCGTTAAGGACGGAGAGATCGTTATTGTAGATGAATTTACAGGACGCCTTATGTTCGGAAGAAGATACAGCGATGGACTTCATCAGGCTATTGAAGCAAAAGAAAATGTTCTTGTCCGTTCTGAATCAAAGACTTTGGCTACTATAACGCTGCAGAATTATTTCAGGATGTATCAGAAATTGGCAGGCATGACAGGTACAGCCAAGACTGAAGAGAGTGAGTTCAGAGATATATACAATATGGATGTAGTGGTTATTCCTACCAATAAGCCAATAGTCAGGGAAGATCTTCAGGATGCGGTGTATGCTACAGAAAACGGGAAATATAAATCTATAGTTGATCGTGTAGAGGCGGCGCATAAGGAAGGACAGCCGGTTCTTGTAGGTACGATTTCCATAGAGAAATCGGAGCTTATCGCCGATGCTCTTAAAAAGCGGGGAATTAAAGACTTCAACATACTGAATGCCAAGCAGCATGAGAAGGAAGCACAGATAATCGCTGAAGCAGGACGTCTTGGCGCCATAACCATAGCTACTAACATGGCCGGAAGAGGTACCGATATCATCTTGGGAGGAAATCCGGAGTTTGAGGAAAGAGATGGTTCAAAAAGGATATGACGAAGAATCGATAGCCTTTGCTACAAGTTTTGTTCAGTCTGATGATGCCGAGCTTCTTAAAGCGCGGGAGGAGTACAGAAAACTTCTTGAGAAGTACAAGGAGGAAAGAAAGGCAGAGCAGGAAAAAGTTGTTGAGCTGGGAGGTCTGTGTATAATAGGTACAGAGCGACACGAATCTCGAAGAATAGACAATCAGCTGAGGGGACGTTCCGGAAGGCAGGGAGATCCCGGACAGACGCAGTTCTGTATATCAATGGAAGATGACCTCATGAGACTTTTCGGCGGAGAGAGGATGCAGGCTATCGTTCAGAGACTTGGCGTAGAAGAAGATGAGGCTATTGAAGCCAAGATGATTACCAAGCAGATAGAAAACGCACAGAAAAAAGTAGAGGGTAAAAACTTTTCAATAAGAAAATATGTGCTTCAATATGATAATGTGATGAATAAGCAGCGTGAAATCATCTATGGCGAGCGTAAAAAAGTGTTGTTCGGAGAGAACCTCAGAGAAGATCTTATATCTATGACACATCAGCTGGTAAATGAAGTTGTAGATCCTGTAGTAATACAGTCTAAGTTTGCAGAAGAGTGGGATTTTGACACTATAAATAAAGGTCTGAGAAAAATTTCGCCTAAGTTTGAACCTTTGAATTTTGATCAGGAAACACTCTCCGATATGGATGAGGAAAGCCTTAAAGCCGGAATATATGCGGATTTTGAAGATCTTTATCAGCAAAAAGAAGAAGAGATCGGCATAGACAAGCTCAGAGAAGTGGAGCGAATGATACTTATAAGAGTTGTCGACAATAAGTGGATGGATCATATAGACGCTATGGATCAGCTTAAAAGCGGAATAGGACTCAGAGGGCTTGGAGGACAGGATCCTGCGGCAGCATATGCGCAGGAGGGCTTTGATATGTTTGAACTGATGATAAATTCCATTAAGGAGGATTTTGTTAAATTCTGCTATAACGTGACTGTTCAGACCACTACAGAGAGGAAAGATGTGTTGGGAAGCGGAGAAGGTCATAAAGATGAATTCTCGGAGGAAGACGCACTTATGGCAGGCGGAGGTCAGGATGTTCCGGCAGAAGCGGTGATTCCGCAGAGAGAGCATAAACAACAAACAGTCAGAAGGGATGCTCCGAAAGTAGGAAGAAACGATCCATGCCCATGCGGAAGCGGTAAAAAATATAAACACTGCTGTGGGAGGACGACTCCCCAAGAATAGCTTGCGAAGCAAGGTATGACATCATAAAGATATATTAAAATAAAAATAAAAAGGATGTGAGAATATGATACAGCTTGACCAGATAAAAGGTCAGATACCTGCACTGCAGGGGCTGCTCAAAGAGGCAGGTGAGTCCCTTTGACCCGGAAGGGCTTAAAGGAAGACTTGAGGAGATAGAATCCGAAATGAACAAAAGCGGTTTTTGGGATGATCCTGAATCCGCTCAAAAGATAATGAAGGAGAAAAAATCTCTGGACGATAAATTATCCGAGCTGGATAGTTTAAGCGGACAGATGGAAGATCTGGAGGTCATGATTGAGATGGCTGATGAGGAGCAGGACGAGTCATTGGCTGAAGAGGCACAGGAAGCTTTTGACAAACTGTCAGCGGATCTTGAGGATCTGAGACTGAGGACCCTTTTAAATGGCAAATATGATAAAAATAATGCCATAATTTCCGTACACGCAGGCTCCGGAGGTACAGATGCTCAGGATTGGGCGGAAATGCTTTTCAGGATGTATACCAGATGGTGTGAAAAGAAGGGTTACAAAGCGAAGCTCATAGATATGCAGGAAGACCCGGAGGGAGGAATAAAGAGTGCAACACTTCTTGTGGAAGGGGAGAACGCCTATGGATATCTTAAGAATGAAAAAGGCGTTCACAGAATAGTAAGGATATCGCCTTTCGATTCATCAGGTAGAAGACATACATCATTTTCATCGTTGGACGTGGTACCGGAAATCGATGATGATGTGGATGTGGAGATAAACAGTGAAGATCTAAGAATAGATACTTTCAGATCCAGCGGCGCAGGCGGGCAGCATGTTAATAAGACGGACTCTGCCATAAGAATAACCCATATACCGACTAACATAGTAGTAACGTGCCAGAATGAAAGATCACAGCACCAGAACAGAGAAACTGCAATGAAGCTGCTGATGTCGAAGCTGATAGAATTAAAAGAGCAGGAAAAGAAGGAAAATCTGGATGAGCTTAAAGGCGACTACAGTCAGATAACATGGGGAAGCCAGATAAGATCGTATGTCTTTCATCCGTATACTATGGTAAAAGATCATAGGACTGGAGCAGAAGTCGGCAATGTGGAAGCGGTGATGGATGGCGACCTGGACTATTTTATTAACGAAAAACTAAAGCAAAAGGAGTAGCAGATGAACATCATTGAGATGATTGCAAAAGAGTTTCAGCTTAAAGAAACTCAGGTGCAGCAGACGGTGGCCCTTATAGACGAAGGAAACACCATACCTTTTATAGCCAGATACAGAAAGGAAGTTACCGGAGGGCTCAGTGATGTGGTCCTCAGAGATATGGATGAGCGACTCACTTATCTGAGAAATCTGCAGGAAAGAAAAGAAGAAGTCATAAGACTTATAGAGGAACAGGGAAAGCTTACAGATGAACTTAGACAGCAGATAGAGGAAGCAGAAGTTCTTCAGAGAGTAGAGGATCTGTATAAGCCTTATAAAAAGAAAAAGGCAACCAGAGCTTCAAAGGCAAAGGAAAAAGGGCTGGAGCCGCTGGCTTTGAAGATTTTGGAACAGAGACAGGAAACCGGAAAGGCCGAAGATTTTGCGGCGGAATTTGCAGATGCCGAAAAAGGTGTTGAATCAGCAGAAGATGCTATTCAGGGCGCATGTGATATAATCGCCGAAATGATTTCTGATGATCCTGAGCTGACAGCAGCCATAAGAGAAAAAACCAGAGATACAGGAGTAATAACTACGGAGGCGGTAGATCCTGAGGAAAAAACTGTATACGAAATGTATTACGAATACAGCGAAGGAATAGATAAGATACCTAATCACAGGATTTTGGCCATTAACAGAGGTGAGAAGGAAAAGAAACTCAAGGTAAAGGTGAAGACTGATGCCGGCAAAATGGAAGAGCTTTTATGTGATTCGGCAATAACTAATGAGAAATCTATATTTACAGAGCTTATCAGAGATACTGTTGCAGATGCTTATAAAAGGCTGATAGCACCTGCTGCCGAGCGTGAAGCACGTAATATGCTGACAGAGAGAGCCGAGGCAGAAGCGGTTAAGGTGTTTGCTAAAAATACGGAAAAGCTGCTTATGGTACCTCCTGTAAAAGGAGCGAGGATTATTAGCATAGATCCGGGATACAGGACAGGATGCAAAATCGCTGTTCTTAATGAAACCGGAAAGTTGCTGGCGTATACAACTGTTTATCCTACAGAGCCAAAAAAGGACATCAAAGGAACAGAAGCTGTGCTGGCTAAACTGGCAGATAAATTTAAAATAAGCACAATCGTAATCGGCAATGGAACGGCATCAAGAGAGACAGAAGAAGTAGTTGCGGATTTCATCAGAAAGTCAGGCAGAGATATAAATTATACCATAGTAAATGAAGCAGGAGCATCAGTGTATTCGGCATCAAAGCTGGCAACTGAGGAATATCCTGATCTGGATGTTACCGTAAGAGGCGCCATGTCTTTGGGCAGACGTCTTCAGGATCCTCTTGCAGAACTGGTGAAAATCCCCACAAAGAGCATAGGTGTGGGGCAGTATCAACACGATATCAATCAGGGGCTTCTTGAAAATGCTCTTGACAATGTGGTGGAAGACTGTGTAAACAGAGTAGGTGTCGAGCTTAACACGGCATCACCTTCACTTCTTGCTCATGTGGCCGGAATAAATATGAGTATTGCCGGAAATATAGTAGATTACAGAGAGAAGAATGGGTCTTTTAAGGAGCGTAAAGAGCTGAAAAAGGTTGCAAAGCTGGGGGAAAAAACTTTCAATCAGTGTGCGGGATTTATAAGAATTTCTGATGGAAAGAATCCTCTTGACAGTACTTCAGTTCACCCTGAATCATATTCTGTAGCTGAAGCAATGCTGTATAAGCTGGGAATAGATAAAACAGAGCTTCAGCGAGGAGGAATTCCAGATATAGACGACAGAATATGGGCAGTTTACGGAGAAGAAGAAAAATCTAAGCAGCTAAAGACAAGAGCTAAAGGTCTTGCTGCTTTGAAGGAACTTTCAAAAAAGAATGAAAAACCTAAGAGAAATATGAAAAGAGCCATAGAAAAAATGGCGGCCGATCTGAATGCAGGAGTGCTCACACTTTCAGACATAGTAGCGGAAATGAAAAAGCCGGGACGTGATCCGCGTGAGGACGCTCCGTCTGTGGTTTTTCGAAACGATGTAAAATCATTTGACGATCTTAAACTTGATATGGAACTTGAAGGAACCGTTAGAAATGTGGTGGATTTCGGAGCGTTCGTAGATATTGGGGTCAAAAATGACGGACTTGTTCATATATCTCAGATGAGCAGCAAATATATTAAGCATCCTATGGATGTGGTGTCGGTGGGCGATACAGTAAAGGTCAAAATAATAAATATAGATCGTGACAAGCAGAAAATAGGACTGACAATGAAACTTAAATAATATATTTACCGGAGGATATTTTTCATATGAGCAATATAGATACAGTGCTTTTCGATTTTGACGGGACCGTTATGAATACAAATGATGTTATACTGATGTCCTGGCAGCATACTTTCAGAACACTTGAAAATCGCGAAGAAGATCCCGAACGGCTGATAAATACTTTTGGGGAACCTTTGGAGCAGACCATGAAAAAGTTTTTCCCGGATGTACCGGCAAAAGATTCGCTGGAGGTATACAGGAGTTTTCATCGTGATAATTTCGGTGAACTTATAAATTTGTTCCCGGGAATGAAAGAACTGTTGGCGGAGGTCAAAGGAAGAGGGTACAAGACAGCACTGGTAACATCCAGACTGTACAGCACCACTATGCAGGGTCTGGAAAAATATGAAATAAAAGATTACTTTGATACAGTGTTGACGGCAGATGATACTACGAGACATAAGCCTGATCCCCAGCCAATAAATATAACATTGGAAAAATTGGGATCTGTCCCTGAAAATGCTATAATGTTGGGAGATACGCTATTTGATTTGCTTTGTGCAAAAAATGCAGGTGTAAAGTCGGTTCTGGTTTCATGGTCACTGGCTCTTGGCGGAAAAACGAAAGAAGAATTGGGAGATGCGGCTCCGGATTACATACTGGAAAAGCCGTCAGATTTATTGGAAATAATATAGAAAAAGTGTGAAGAGGTGTATATTGACAGTGCATCTCTTTTTTATTTAATTTGTTGACGAGGAGAGTAAGCGTATTTTGTCTCTGGCATTTTAAGCTATTGATAAAGCGGGACAGCGGCTGTTGGGGACAGTACTTGACTAAATCAACTCTAAATAGTATCATATAATTTAGTTTGATAATCAAAGTATTTGAACTTACAATTAGAAATTAGAATAAAGAACATTAAACAGGAGGAATAACATGTTGAATGTCTGTGAAATTTTAGGAACAAAATATCCTATTATCCAAGGTGCAATGGCGAGAATAGCAGAGTATCATCTTGCGGCAGCT
Organism: Lentihominibacter sp.; assembly: GCF_046951855.1. Taxonomy (NCBI): domain Bacteria; kingdom Bacillati; phylum Bacillota; class Clostridia; order Peptostreptococcales; family Anaerovoracaceae; genus Lentihominibacter; species Lentihominibacter sp. The sequence continues at coordinate 11,174 of NZ_JBKTXS010000004.1, forward strand.
GTGAGCAACGGCGGCGGACTCGGAATAATTGCTGCCGGAGGGCAAAGCGGAGATTGGCTGAAAGATCAGATAAAGAAAACGAGAGAAATGACGGATAAGCCTTTCGGCGTTAATATAATGCTGATGGCGGACAATGTAGATGAACTGGTTGAGGTGGTATGTGAAGAAAAGGTTCCGGTAGTTACGACAGGAGCAGGAAACCCGGGTAAATATATTGCAAAGATGAAGGAACATGGAATTAAGGTGAGTCCCGTAGTTGCCAATGTGACTTTGGCTCTCAGAGTGGAGCGTGCGGGAGCGGATGCTGTTGTTGCGGAAGGAACAGAGGCGGGAGGACATATCGGAGAGACTGCGACTATGGCTCTTGTTCCGCAAATGGTAGCTGCTTTGAATATACCTGTAATTGCAGCAGGAGGCATTGCTGACGGCAGAGGAATCGCTGCGGCATATATGCTGGGAGCGAAGGGTGTTCAGCTTGGAACGAGATTTCTGGTAGCTGAGGAATGTATCATACATCAGGGATATAAGGACGCAATTCTTAAAGCGAAGGACTCTTCAACAGTGGCTACGGGGAGAAGTACAGGACATCCGGTGAGAATAATCAAAAATAAGCTGGCGAGAAAAATACTTTCTTTGGAGAAGAAGAACGCTCCGGAGGAAGAAATCAACGAGCTGTGTACAGGAACGCTGGCTGCTGCGGTAAGAGACGGCGATGCAGACAATGGCAATATCATGTCCGGTCAGATCGCAGGACTGGTGCATAAAGAACAGACAGCAGCTGAAATGATAGAAGAAATGTTCAAGGAGGCGGAGAAGATTTATGAAGATAGGAATAGTATTTGCAGGTCAGGGAGCACAGTATAGCGGAATGGGAAAGGATCTTTACGAGACTTATCCGGAAGCAAAGACCATATTTGATATGGCAGGAGATCAGGTGAAGGCATGGTGTTTTGAAGGAGATGAAGAAACTCTTAAGCAGACGCATGTTACACAGCCTACGATTTATACTACCACTATGGCAGCCTATGAAGCTTTCATGGCGGAAATAAAAAAACAGGCAATGACAGATGATCTGGAGGTGGTGGCTCTTGCAGGATTCAGTTTGGGAGAGTATTCGGCACTTACGGCAGCAGGAGCCATAGACGAAATAAGCAAAGGAATTGATATTGTTTCAAAGCGAGGTGTTCTCATGCAGCAGGCGGGCCTTGATGAAGAAGGCAATGCCAAAGGCGGAATGGCGGCAGGTATAGGAGACCGCAAGGCAATACTTGAAGCGGTAGAAGATGCGAGAGAGGACGGAATTCTTGAGGGGGTCAACTTCAATTCACCTGTTCAGACTGTAGTGGCAGGGGATAAGGCGGCTTTGAAGCGTTTCAGAAGGGCTGCAAAGGCAAAAGGCGTAAAAGCGATTCCTTTGGGCGTAAGTACAGCCTTTCACAGTCCTATGATGATATCGGCGGCGGAAAAGCTTAAAGACGTTTTGCTTGAGGCGGATCTTAAGGCGCCGAAAAAGAAGGTATATGCAAATGTAACTGCAGACGATATCATGAAAGATTTTGATGGTCAGGATGAAGGACAATATCTTACCGATATGCTGGCAAAACAGGCCATGAGTCCGGTATACTGGGAAGAAATAATAAAGAAATTTCAGACAGAAGGAGTAAAGGCTATCGTAGAAGTCGGACCGGGGAAGACATTGACAGGACTTACGAAAAAAACATGCCCCGAAATAACGGCTCTCAATGTAGAGAATGTTGAAACACTACAGAATGCAGTTGCACAGCTGAAAGAGCTTATTTAGATTCGTTAAATGATCGGAGGAAATAATGTTAAAAGATAAAACAGCAGTGATAACAGGAGGCGTAAGAGGTATAGGAAAAGCCATCGCCAGAGTTTTCTGCGAGAACGGCGCTAATGTTGTCCTGTGCTACAGAAGCAATGATGCAGAAGCAGAAAAAACTGCAGATGAACTTAAAGAGATGGGAACGGAGGTTCGCGTACTAAAAGGTGATGTAGCTGATCCCGAAACAGCCAAGAAAATTGCGGAGCTTATAAAAACTGATTTTGACAAAAAAGTCGACATACTTGTCAATAATGCGGGGATTACAAATGATAAACTCATGATGAGAATGAGTGATGAGGATTTCACAAAAGTGATAAATGCGAATCTTAACGGAGCATTTTATATGATGAAGGAGCTTTCTGCGCTGATGGTGAAAAAAAGAAGCGGATCTATAATCAATATGGCTTCTGTATCAGGGCTTAAAGGAAATCCCGCTCAGGTAAATTACAGCGCATCGAAGGCAGGAATAGTAGGCATGACATTGTCAGCGGCAAAGGAACTGGGCAGACGCGGAATAAGAGTTAACGCGATTGCTCCCGGATTTATTGAGACAGATATGACGGCGGTACTGACAGATGAACAGAAAGATAATGCGGCTAAGAACATAACGCTTGGAAGGCTGGGGCAACCGGAGGATATAGCTAATGCAGCGCTTTTCCTTGCTTCAGGCATGAGTTCATATGTTACAGGACAGGTAATAAGTGTGGATGGCGGATTGATAATGTAGATAGGCAAGTTCATAAGGAGGAATTGATATGGAAAAGAGAGTTGTAGTTACAGGGCTCGGCGTTGTCTCCCCTGTAGGAAACGACATAGAAACTATGTGGGAATCTATAAAGGCCGGAAAACACGGCATAGGCAGAATTACAAGATTTGATCTTGAAGGACATAAAGTTACTTTAGCTGCTGAGGTAAAAAATTTTGATTTCGGAGATAAGAGAGCAGCAAGGAGACTTGATATAGCAGATCAATATGCTCTCGTGGCTGCGAGAGAAGCTGTAGCTGACAGCGGAATCGTAAGCGGAGAGAATGTAGATTCTGACAGATTCGGAGTATATGGCGGTACAGGGATAGGCGGCTTGGCTACTCTTGAAAGCGAAGTTACTAAATGTGTGAAAAAAGGGACCACTGCAAGGGCGTCGGCTCTTTTAGTACCTATGATGATGCCAAATGCTGTCGCCGGTAATATTTCAATGGAATTTAAAGCAAAGGGAGCCAGCTTTGGTATTGTATCGGCGTGCGCTGCAGGAACTCATAATATAGGAGAAGCATACAGAAATATTAAACATGGATATAATGATGTTGTGATAGCGGGAGGAGCTGAATCGGTTCTCGCCCCTGTATCGTTTTCCGGATTTTCCAATATGACAGCTATGAATACTACAACTGATCCTGACAGAGCTTCTATTCCTTTTGATGAGGATAGAGCTGGGTTTATTCTCGGCGAAGGTGCAGGGTTCCTTATTCTCGAAGAACTCGAACATGCAGAGAAAAGAGGCGCTGAGATATATGCAGAGATTGTAGGATACGGCGCTACATCTGATGCTTATCATATTACTTCACCTGATCCTGAAGGCGAAGGAGCAGCGAAAGCAATAAAGATGGCAATAGAGGATGCCGGAATAACTCCCGATGATGTGAATTATATTAATGCTCACGGTACAGGTACTCCATATAATGATGCTTTTGAAACTATTGCTATAAAAAAGGTGTTCGGAGAAGATACAAAGGTACCTGTAAGTTCTACTAAGAGCATGACCGGGCATTTGCTGGGAGCAGCAGGCGGACTTGAAGCTGTTATTTGTGCGAAAGCTATAGTTGAGAATTTTATCCCGCCGACTGCGGGTCTTCAGAAACAGGATCCTGAATTGGATCTTGATTATGTTCCGAATGTGGGAAGGAAAGCAGAGCTTAATTATGTTCTCTCAAACTCTCTCGGTTTTGGCGGGCATAATGCAACCCTTATCATGAAAAAATACAATAGATAGAAAGAGGTAGCCAAGATGTTGATGGATAAAGAACAGATAAAGGAAGTGCTTCCTCACAGAGAGCCGTTCCTTCTTGTAGATCAGGTGGAAGAAATGGAAGTAGGAAAATCCATCGTTGCCACCAAGTTTGTTACAGCAGATGAGTATTATTTTAAGGGACATTTTCCGGGCAGGCCTATAATGCCCGGAGTCCTCATTGTGGAATCACTGGCGCAGGCCGGAGGAATAACTGTGCTTTCTATGCCGGAGAATAAGGGCAAGCTGGCTGTCTTTGGAGCTATAAAGAATGCGAAATTTAAAAAACAAGTGGTTCCGGGAGACACTCTTACGCTTAAAGTCAGCATGGAAAGGCTAAGGAGTAATTCAGGCATAGGACTGGCGGAAGCTTATGTCGCAGATGTGCTGGCCTGTAAATGTGAGATAATGTTTGCCTTCAGTTAGGAAACCGACATGGATAGGGAAATAAAAAAACTCAATGATATATTTGTAAATCTTTTCAATACTGTGCTGAGGCTTGAGGAAGAAGCTATTCAAAATGCGTCTTATGGAGATATTTCCATCACGGAAGTTCATACTTTGGAAGCTGTAGGAACAGGAAGACCCAAAACCATGACTCATATAGCCAATATACTTGGTATAAAGGTCAGTACTCTTACGACAGCTATAAACAGACTTGTAAAAAAGGGATATGCACAGCGTCTGAGAGATGAAAATGACAGACGTATAGTGAAAGTCAGTCTTACAGAGCGCGGAATGGATGCCGTAAAGGAACATGAGGATTTTCATGAATCCATGATACGTGAAGCTATCGCTCAGATACCGGAGGAAAGTATAAGACAGTTTGTCTCTTCGGTGGACAATATAAACAATTTTCTGGTGATGAGAAGCAGTATGGCTTACAAGAAAGATACTTCTTTTGAATTGGCTCCTATGGAGCTGGCCGGAAACCATCTGCCTGTTCCTATAGTACAGGCGGGAATGAGTATAGGTGTCGCCGGCAGCAGTCTGGTGTCCGCTGTAGCTATAGAAGGAGGGCTTGGCCTTATAGGGACTTCTGAAATAGGATATGGTACGAATGATTATGAAGAGAATCCTCTTAAAGCAAATTTATCAGCTATAGAGAAAACTGTGTCTGAGGCGAGAAATATGGTAAAAAAGGCGAAAGGAAAAGGCCTCGTAGGAGCAAGCATCATGTGGAATAATCCTAATGCCGGAGAGTACGTGAAAGCGGCTATAAGAGGAGGCGCTCAGGTTATAGTAACAAGCGCAGGAGTTCCTAAAAATCTTCCCGAATATTGTTCTGACAGGAAGATTGCACTTATGCCAACTATATCATCAAAAAGAGCAGCTTCCGCCATAACAAAAGCTTGGACTCAGAAATACAACAGAACTCCTGACGGATTTATTTTCCAGGGTCCTCTTGCGGCGGGACTTTTAGGTTTTAAAGAAGAAGAGCTGGAGAAAGCTACGGGAGACAGGTATAAAATAATAGCAGAAATAAAAGCAGAGCTTGCTAAACTTGAAAATTGCCCTCTTATAGTAGGAGGAGGGATATTTCACAAATCAGATGCAGAAAAGGTATACAGATATGGAGCCGATGGGATCCTAATGGGAACGAGATTTGTTACCACTGAAGAATGTGATGCCTCTGATGAGTACAAAAAGCTGTATTTGAACTGCACTGAAAATGATGTTACAATAATCAGAAGTCCTATGAAAACATCAGTGAGAGTAATGAAAAATTCTTTTTCCGATATGTTGGCAAGTACAGGAAAAGATCAGTATGATATAATAGGCGCAGTTAAACGTGGTGTTTGTGGAGATTACGATAGCGGACTGATTTTTTGCAGCACCGGTGTGGACGGGATCCGAAAAATAGATACCGTAAAAGATGTTTTCAGGGAATTTATTACTTAAATAAGGAGATTTTCCATGCTTAATATCTATTACGGCGGAGAACAGACAGATAGAGAAAAATTTATATTTGAACATATGAAAGGCAATACCTTGCTGCTTGTACCGGATCAGTTTTCCCTGCAGGCCGAAAGGGATGCCTTTTTTTATCTTAAGAAAAACAGTCTCATAGATCTTCGAGTCATAGATTTTTCTACTCTCGGTCATAAGGTGATAAGGCAAGCAGGAGGCAAAACTCCTGATCTTGTAGATAAATACGGAAGGCATATGCTCCTTACAAAGATCGTGTCAAAAATGGAGGACAGGCTTAATATTTACAAAGGACTTAATTGGAAAAGTTCTTTTATAGAGATGCTCAACAGCGCCATCTCTGAGATGAAACGATATGATGTTTCTGAAGAAGATCTTGAAAGAACTCTTGACTTGCTTGACGATAACAGTTATCTGAAATACAAGCTCAGCGATATTCTCACTATATACAGAGCTTATCAACAGCAGATACAGGGAAAATATCTTGATTCAGAGGATTATATAACATTTTATGGCGATAAGATCCTTGAGGCTCCGATAGTACGTGAATCAGAGGTATGGATATATGGGTTTGATACGTTTACTCCGAAAAATTTTCTGGTGATAGAGCGCCTTCTGAGAGCTTCCAGAGGGGTCAATGTTGTTATGACATATGAAAAGGATAATGAAATATTTTATCTTACAGGATATGTTATGAGACAGCTTTCTGAACTGGCAGAGAAGGCTGGGATATCTTCTGCCATAAAGAGCATAAGCGGAAAACCGAGGGAAACTGTGTGGAGTCATAGGGGAATTCCGGCTCCTGTTACACTTGTGTCAGCCTCAAATATGTATACGGAGGCTGACAGGGCGGCAGCATATATTCTTAAATTGGTAAGGGAGAAAGGCTATAAATTCGGAGATATAGTCGTGGTGTGTAATGATACTGATATCAGGGGCGGTATTTTAAGGAGAACTTTCATGAGATGGGGGATACCGGTTTTTATGGATAAAAAACGTAAAGTCCTGCATCATCAGGCTGTAAGTTTTCTTCTGGCTCTTATGGAAGTGATTGCAAAAGGTTATCGTGATGACGCTTTGATGAGACTTGTAAAGTCCGGGATAATGGATTTTAATGATGATGAGAAGGAGCTTCTTGAAAATTATGTGAAGCAATTTAGGATACATGGTTTCGCATGGAAAAAAATTTTTTCCAAGGGTACTGATACATATAGCGCAGAGGATCTTAATAAAATCAATGATTTGAGACAATATGTGGTAGATATGGTTGAGAAGGCCAGACTTTGTATGGGAGGGCGCAATACTGCCGGAGATAAAATAAGAGGTCTTTATGATTTCCTTGAAAAGGATTTTGCCATGACAGAAAGACTGGAAGAGATAATCAGAAGGCAGGAGGATATGGGGCTTGCAGAAAGCGCCGCTGAGACATCTCAGAGTTGGGATGTGATATGTAATATATTTGATCAGATCGTTGAGATAATAGGAAACGAGAAAAGCTCCAATGAAGAGCTTCTGAGTCTTATGACTTCCGGGTTTGAAGATGTTGAAATAGGTTTGGTCCCTGTGAGTCCTGACTGTGTATTGATTGGAACATTGCAGAGAACAAGGCTTAGCCGTTTGAAAGCTCTGCTGGTTGTAGGAGCCAACGAAGGTGTACTGCCTTTAAACAGAAATGATGAGGGGCTTTTAAGTGAGCATGAAAAAGCGATTCTTCAGTCAATGGATTTGGAAATTTCGAAAAGGGATGAGATCGTAAAGCAAGAGGAACAATTGGCTGTTTTAAGAACATTATATCTACCTGAGGAATATCTTTATGTCAGCTGCAGCGGAGTGGATGAAAAGGGTGAAGAAAGCAGACCGTCAGAGGTTTTTACAGAATTAAAAAAATATCTTCAAAAGATGAATGGTGGCGAAAGTGAGGAAAGTATATCGGTTTTTGGTGATCTTTCTGATTCTGATTGTTTTCTGGATAAAATAACGTCGAAAGAGGGGACATTGTCTTATATGGCTGATGCTCTTAGAGAATATCATGACGGAGGGCAGATAGATACCGGGTGGCTTCAGGTTATGAACTGGTATGAAGATAAAGAAGACGCTGATTTTAAACGTGTTAAAAAAGGGATGCTTTTTGACAATAAAATGGAAATGCTGGGAAATGATTTTGCTGATAGTTTGTATCGAGGGGAACGGGCTATGTTGGAAGTCAGCTCTTCAAGATTGGAACAATACAGTAAATGTCCTTTTGCTCATTTTATCATGTACGGTCTCAGAGCAGAGCAGATAAGAGTATATGAGATGGGAGCAAGAGAAATAGGTGATATCTATCACAGATGCCTCATGAAGCTATCTCAGAATTTGACACCTGACAGAAAGAGCGGTATGTCGGTAAATGATGAAGTTTCCCCATGGATGACTATAACTCAGGATGAGTGTTTTGATCAGATAGAGGAAATTATAAAAAATGATTTACTTTCTTACAGAGAGGGAATTCTTATTTCCGGAAAAGAGGAAGAATACAGAACAGAGAGAATAGCTGAGATATGCTCAAGGATAGCATGGTCTATGATACAGCAGGTGAGAAAAGGCAATATTAAAGCGATGCGGTTTGAGTATCCTTTTGGTTCAGGAAAAGATTTGCCCCCTGTAAAAGTGGATATAGGAGAGCAGCAAGTATTCATACAGGGTAAGATAGACAGACTTGATATTATAGAGGGTGAAACAGATGCAGTTAGGATAATAGATTATAAGACAGGTGATGATTCTATAGATCCGGAACATTTTATAAAAGGGTATAAACTTCAGCTTATGGTATATCTGAAAGCAGCGCTGGAATCATCATATGAGGCTGCTCAGCCTGCGGGTATATTTTATTTTAAGATAAAGGATATAGATATGGACGCTGATACAACTTCTATACCTCAAGATTCTGAGGATTTTGAGCGTAAGATAGCCGATGCCTATAAGCTTGAGGGAATATTGCTCGATGATGAAAGTGTGATAAATTCTATGGACACAGAGATAAATGGAGCATCCCACGTAATTCCGGTAAAGGTGAGCAGGAAAGAGGGGAGATATGTTTCGTCTTCAGGAGGATACCTTATGTCAAAGGATGAATTCCGAAATCTGTATCAGCAGGTAGATATGCAGGTGAAACGTATATGCAGGGAACTGTGTGAAGGGAAAATAGACATAAAGCCAAAGCGGGAAGGGAAAAGAGATATGGAGGGGAATTTCAAAACCGCATGCAAATATTGCAGTTATAAAAGTATATGTATGTTTGATACTTCTTTTGATGGATGCCGGTATGACCCAGTATGATATAAAAGTTTTCTTTACGATGAAAATTTTTGTCTGTCAGCTTGACGTTATATTTAACACATAGTAAAATGTCATTATACTTTTGCGGTAAGCCACTGTAGCTCATCTGGCAGAGCAGCACATTCGTAACGTGCAGGTGGCCGGTTCGACCCCGGCCAGTGGCTCCATGAGGGGCATTGGCGCAGCTGGGAGCGCGCATGACTGGCAGTCATGAGGTCAGGGGTTCGATCCCCCTATGCTCCACCATGAATTTAAGATGCAGAACGTTGTTTTGCAGAAAAATTGCGTAGACGTATTTGTGAAAAGAGGATGTTCGCTCAGAGCATCCTTCTTTCGTTTTAAGATCAAAGTCAAATATCTGTTAAATATCGATATACCGTGATATAATAAATATATTTATTATACAAAAAGGAAATGAAATATGGACGATAAACAAATAATACTTTACGGAAAGAAAATGTTCAGGATTACTGTAGACAGCGCTGATGGGGATAAGATAAATATACAGCTTCCGGTAGCTGCTGTAAAAAGGCTCTTGGAGAATTCAGGGAAACTGCCGATTCCCGATGGGAACCTTAATGGCATACAATTTGAAGAAATAATGTCAGCAGTAGCTGAGTGTATTAACGAAGGAATGGAAGGAGATATTGTCAGCATTGATGCGGCTGACGGAACAAAAGTCCGCGTCTTTGTGGACAAATAGGGATTTATGAAGATAGAAGTCAGAAGCGGGAAAACGAATTTCTCTATGCCGGTGCCTCTGGCTATGGCTGATATGGCCATAAAAGCTATGCCCGAAACGGTTTTCGCAAAGGTAAGAAAAAAATTAGGACATCCTTATGACACTTTGTTCACAAAGGAAATCATATCATTGATGTTTAGAGAGTGTAGGGATATATTTCAGCAAAATAAAGGACTTGAGATAATTCATGCAGAAGGCCGCGGCGGAACATATATATCAGTGATATTGTAAAAAGCAGGCCGGAAGAGATGACATATATGGTAAACAGGGAAGATCTTGATAAAATGATTAGTTGCGGAAAAAAAGAATATAAAAAGAATACCGGGTGTATTGCGCGAAAATGCTCAGTATTTCCGGTATTTTTCATGCTGCTGATGGTATTGCTGCTTTTCAGTTCGTGTGGTATGGATACATTGAAAGACAGTTCTTCAGTTAAGTCGCCGGTGAAAGAAAATCTGACCATTTACTTTCTTGATGTGGGGCAGGCAGATTCTACATTGTTGGTTTCACAGGATGAAGCAATGCTTGTAGATGCGGGAAACAGAGATGATGCAGAATTTATTACAGGGTATCTTGATGATTTGGGGATAAGCAGGCTTAAATATATAGTTTTTACTCATCCTCATGAAGATCATATAGGATCCGGAGGAGATATCATAGATAGCATTGCTGTAGATAAGATATTTATGCTTGAAGGATATGATGATGGTATTGAAGGATATCTCAAGACAGTGATAGATAGGATGGGAATACAGACACAGGCTCCTTTGCCGGGAGATACGATATCTTTAGGAGAATGCAGTATCGAGTTTCTGGGACCTTTGGAGAAATCCGATGATGAAAATGATAATTCCATATGCCTTAAGGTGATGCATGGGGAGAACAGTATCATTTTTACAGGGGATGCGGGAAGTTCCTGTGAACGTAAGATGATAGAAAGCGGAGAGGCACTTGAAGCTGATATTCTGCAGGCAGGGCATCATGGAAGCAGTACTTCAAACAGTTATTATTTTTTGCGTGAAGTAAATCCAAAATATGTAGTCATATCCTGTGGGAAAGATAATATGTATGGGCATCCACATGAAGAGTCCATGAGCAGATTCGGAGATCTTGGAGCTGAGATTTTCAGAACAGATGAACAAGGGACTGTAATAGCTGTATCTGACGGTGAGGATATTACATTCAACTGTGAAGGGAAAAAATCTGAAAGGTCTCATGTTGAAGAGTACGAAAACGCTAAATATATAGGAAATATAAATTCAAGGAAGTATCATTTTCCGGATTGCGGAGGTCTTCCCAATGAGGAAAACAGGATTTATTTTATGGATATACAAACTGCCCAAGAGGCTGGATATGAACCATGCGGAAGATGTCATCCCGATAGAATGAATTAAAAAACGATCTGCAGTAATTTACTGCAGATCATCTATCAATTCATCTATGTTTTCATATGTTTCGGAATTAGTTGAGGAAGGATTTATTGATGAAGGTTTGTCTTTGGTTCCGAATATTAGGAAATATATGAGTGAGAGAGCGACTATCACAGCAACTATTATAGCGAATATTATGATGGATTTTTTGAAACGGGTTTTCTTTTCGGCAACGTTTGGATCACTGTTTTCGGAATCTGCATTATCTATATTTTCGGACAGCTTGTCCGAGTTTTGATCTAAGTCTTCAAACAATGAGAATTTATCGGAGAGTTCTTCTTTGTTTTCATCTGTAGCTGTGTTATCACCGGATTGCTGATTTTCTTTTGTTATTATGTCAGGATTTTCTGTTTTTGATTTTTCAATTTTTTTTCGTTCTTTTTCTTTTTCCTTTTCAGCTTTTTTCTCCGCTTTAAGTCGTTCCTTTTCAGCTTTAAGTCTGGCTTTTTCGGCTTTTTTTTCGGCTTTTGGATCAAGAGGATCGTCTTTTTCGGATGATATATCTGGTTTTTCTGAATGTTCGGGATACAGAAGTTCTTTTTCCGAATCCGGTTCGGATGAAATCCCGTGGTTTTCAACTTTTGATTTCTCAGTAGTTTTAGAAACTTCACTTATATGCTTTTTTTTAACCTGCAGATTCTGAACTTGGCTGAATATCGCATTTAGGATCCGAGCATCTTTTGCTTCATAGGGCAGAGTTTTGATTTCATTTTCATATGTAAATGTATACACACATTCTTCTGTATTATGTGTTACATCAGACATCTTGATATAAAGGTACTCTTTTCCGTCAAAAGTAACGGACTTAGTGGTAAATCGCGCCTTTTGTTCTCCTGATATTATTTCAATAGTTTTCATAAATATTGACCTCAACTTTACATAAAATTCATGAGAAAATAAAGCTCCTTGATAAAAGACCTTTTTGTTATGGTAACCTTTTTGAGTGGTAAAAGTCAATAAAAAATGAGACATAATTACAAATAAAGGAAGACAAAGCAGTTTAATGATGTTATAATATAGCATATTATTTATTCGCATTATAATAATGAGAAGAAAAAGAGGTTACGGAAATGAACAAGAATGCATTAACTGAGCAAAGACGTGAAACGGTTATCGGGCTTCTGAAAAATATGAATATCAAGAAGAACCCGGCTGGGGGATTTGACAAAGATGATGTATACGAATGCATGCAGCAGCTGTGCGATTTGTACGAAAATAATATAGAAGAGCTGGAAAACGCTTATGAAGTAGAGATAAATGAACTGAGAGAAAGATATCAGAAATATGATGATAACAACGAACTGTATGTAAGCTTGATCATGGAAGCTAAAAAGAGCAGCAATGAGATAATCAATCAGGCGAAAACAGAGGTAGAGACAATCTTATCAGAAGGCAGAGAACATGTGGCTAAGCAGGAAAAAGAACTGGAACAAATGAGAAATGGTATGGAGGCCGAAAAAGAGGCCATCACAGCAGAACTCAATGCTTCCAGAGAGGCTGTAGAAGCTGAAAAAGCTGCTATGAAAGCAGAAGTTCAGGCTGAGAAAGAAAAAGCCGAGGCTCTTAAGAATAAATACAAGCAGCAGCTCAATGCTATGGAAGAAGAGTTTGCTGAGATAAAAACAAATATACTTCGTACTGCAGGAAGAGTGGACAGCCTTAAGAGCAAACTGGCAGATGACGAAGAAGCAGCATGGAATGTTGCACAGGATCTTGATGCCGTTGATATCCCGATGGCAGAAGAAGGTGTGGAGGAGATTACGCTTCCGCAGATACATACAGAACAGCCTGCTGCAGATGAAATTGCCGAAGAACCTGCTGAGGAAGAATTCACGGAACTTAAGCTGGAAGATCTCGTTCAGACAGAGAATACTGATGGGAAGCCGGTTGATGATATACAGGAGCTTAAGCTCGATGATATACAGGTCGATATGCCTGAGTTAAAAGAGGAGCCTGTAGAAGAAGCACCTAAAGAAGAAGCCGGAGAGATTTCTTTTGAGGGGCTGGAAGATTTGTTTAAGGAAGATAAATAGAAAACAGGTCAGATATGCAGGAATTAAAGGAAAAGATCTTAAAAGAAGGCTTGGCTATAGGTACAGAAGTAGTAAAAGTCGATCGTTTTCTTAATCATATGCTTGATGTGGAGTTTCTTGAGCGTATAGGCAAAGAATTCAGAAAACGATTTGAAGATTGTGAAATAGACAAGATATTGACTGTGGAAGCAAGCGGTATAGCCGTGGCATGTCTTGCCGCCCAGTATTTTGAATATCCTCTCGTAGTGTTTGCAAAAAAAACCTCACCTAATACTATGACGGAAGATTTTTATGAAGCGGATGCCAGATCATTTACGAAAGGAACCGTTTCTAAGTTCAGAGTTTCCAAGAATCTTCTTCATGCCGGTGAAAAGGTGCTGATAATAGATGATTTTATGGCCCACGGAGAAGCATCTCTTGCACTCACAGAGATAGTTAAGCAGGCGGGAGGCGAAATCATAGGTATCGGAGCTGTTATAGAAAAAGGGTTTCAAGGCGGGAGCAGGAAACTCAGGGACAGAGGTTATAAAGTTGAATCTCTGGCGGTTATCAGAGAGATCTCTGATGGAAATATAATCTTTGACTAATAAGTTTTGAAGAAAGTTAAGATAAAATGAAGTTCGATAACGTATGGGCTTCATTTTTTTATAATTTAGCCGTAGCTGTTTATTTTTCCATGCAAATCACTTATGACATACGGCAACGGAAAGAAATGGCATAAAAACTGAAACAGCGTTGTTTTTAATAAAAATTTTTAAGAATATAAAAGCCGTTTTTGAAGAAGGTATTGCTATTGACATTATGGCAAAAATAAGATATATGATTAGAATAGGTAAAAAAGGATGTTGTCTTCAAGTAAGATGAAAGGGGAGACGAAATGAAAAAATTTAAATGTTCGGTATGCGGATACGTATACGAGGGCAATGAACCGCCTGAAAGATGTCCGGTGTGTTTTCAGCCGGGGGATATGTTTATAGAATTGGAGCCGGAAGGAGATGAGAAAAAGGGCCCTGAAAAGAGTGCGGATTCCTTTATATCTCCTGATGATGCAAGAGAGGCAGAGCAGGATCTCAGTTATGATCAGAATTTCATAAGACATGATAAATCATGCAGATATATGGAAGAGATACATGAAATGGCAGTTACAGGGAAATCTCTTGATTCAGCCATGTGTACTCAGATGCCTATGCCTAATTGGGATGATATACTGATATTAGGCGCACAGCTTAATCCTCCTCCGCTTGATGATGAAGATGAAGTAGATACAAAAACAGTTATAGGCAAAAATGCAAAAAAACCTATGGTAATAGATAATCCTGTTTACATTTCTCATATGTCTTTCGGAGCTTTATCAAAAGAAATAAAAACGGCGCTATCGAAGGGGTCGGCTATGGCGCATACTGCAATATGCAGCGGAGAGGGAGGAATTCTTCCTGAAGAAAGAGCAGAAGCATATAAATATATTTTTGAATATATTCCAAATAAATACAGTGTTACTGATGAAAATCTCAGATCATCTGACGCCATAGAGATAAAAATAGGACAGGGGACAAAACCCGGAATGGGAGGACATCTTCCGGGAGAGAAAGTAACCGATCAGATAGCTGAAATAAGAGGGAAAAAACAGGGTGAAGATATACAGAGCCCCAGTAAGTTCCCTGAGATAAATTCCAAAGAGGATCTTAAAGATATGGTGAGTATGCTTCGAAGGCGTTCGGAAGGCAGACCGATAGGAATCAAGATTGCAGCGGGGAGGATAGAAAAGGATCTTGAACATTGTGTATTCGCAGAGCCTGATTTCATAACAATAGATGGGAGAGGCGGAGCAACAGGATCGAGTCCTTATATGCTTAGAGAGGCGACAACAGTACCTACAGTTTATGCGCTTTATAGAGCAAGAAAATATCTTGATTCGGTGGATTCTGATATTTCACTTGTTATAACGGGCGGTCTGAGAGTATCCGCTGACTTTGCAAAAGCTCTTGCTATGGGAGCCGATGCTGTGGCAATAGCTTCGGCAGGACTTATGGCGGCAGCATGCCAGCAGTATAAGATCTGTGGAACGGGAAACTGTCCTGTGGGGATAGCAACCCAAAACGAGGATCTCAGAAACAGACTGAAGGTGGATGCGGCAGCTCAGAGAGTGGCTAATTTTCTTAATGTTTCGCGGGAAGAATTAAAAATGTTTGCAAGGATAACAGGAAATAAATCTGTTCATGACTTGTCAACAGACGATCTTGTAACAGTGAATCACGAGATATCAAGATATACAAATATAAGTCATGCGTAAAAATCCTGACAAAAAAATTACTTTTAATACATTTTTTTGTTGGACTAATGAAAAATAAATATTATAATATACGAAGAAATATCACAATAATTTACACGGAGGAATTAGAAAGATGAAAAAAGTACTAACAGTATTGTTAGCCGCAATTATGGTATTTGCTTTGGCTGCATGTGGAGGAGACGACAGCAGCAAGGGTGAAAACGGTAAAGTGGGAGCGCTTTATATCGGAAATGTAAACGATGGCGGTTTCACGCAGAGTATGAATGAAGGCCTTGAAAAGGCAACAGAGGAAAATGGTCTTGAGCTGCTTATAAAAGAAAATTTAGGTGAAAATGATGCACAGGCCATTAAGGATGCTGTAACGAACTTTATTGATCAGGGATGCACTATCGTGGTAGGATGTTCGTTCGGATATGGGGAGATCATGGATGAACTGGCCAATTCCGGAGACTATGATGACATTACGTTCCTGCACTTTTCCGGAACGTATCAGAATGATACAAATATGGAAAACTTTTTCGGTTCTATGGAAGAAGCCAGATATCTCAGCGGGATGGCTGCAGCAGCAGCCAGTGAGAAAGGCGTTCTCGGATATGTGGCAGCATACCCTTATACAGAAGTACAGATAGGGATTAATGCATTTACTTTGGGAGCTCAGGCAATAAATCCGGATGTTGAGGTAAAGGTTATCTATATCAATACATGGGGAGATGCTGAGATTGAGAAGACAGGCGCTGAGCAGCTTATTGCGGCAGGATGCGATGTGCTGACTTATCATGCTGATTCGACTGCTACACAGCTTGCTGCTAAAGAAGCAGGAATCTATACTACAGGCTGGAACTCTGATAACAATGTTGCAGGAGACAGCTATCTGACAGCCCCTTATTGGGATATGGCAACATACTTTACTCCGACATTCGAAAAGATTCTCGCCGGTGAGTGGAAACCGACAGGGAATAAGCCTTTCAGCTATTACGGTTCTATGGAAAGTGGTCTGATCTGTATAGATGATTTTGGATCGGCAGTTCCTGAGGATGCACTGAAGAAGATTGAGGAAGTAAAGGCCAAGATGGAAAACGGCGAATTTGATGTATTCTCCGGAGAAATCAAATATACTGACGGAAGCCTTCTCTGCAAGGACGGACAGACATTGACAGATGAAGAGATCTGGAAGATCAACAAAGAGATTGAAGGCGTGACAGCAACTTCCAACTAGTAAAATTATCATATTTATAAAAAACTAATATTATGATATAGTAATAAGGGGAACTATATAGTTCCCCTTATACTATTTATAAAGGAAGTATCGGTGCAGCGTATACGGAGGAATACAGTGGAGCAGAATCTTGCAATAGAAATGAAAAATATCAGCAAAAGCTTCGGATCGCATAAAGCCAATGATAATGTGGATCTTTCTGTCAGAAAAGGGGAGGTTCATGCATTACTTGGCGAAAACGGCGCAGGGAAGTCAACACTGATGAATATGTTGTCTGGAATATATACACCTGATTCCGGACACATTAAGATCAACGGAGAAGAAGTCCATTTTTCATCGCCAAAGGATTCGATAAGAATGGGCATAGGAATGATACATCAGCATTTTAAACTTGTAGACGTGATGACTGCTAAGGAAAATATTATAATAGGGCAGCGCACGAATTTTTTCGTTCATGGCAAAAGTCTTACAAAGAAGGTTAAAACCCTTTCAGATCAGTATGGCCTTGACGTGGATCCTGATAAAAAGGTCTATGATATGTCAGTGGGAGAAAAACAGACACTGGAAATAATAAAGGTTTTATATAGAGGAGCGAAGATCCTTATCATGGACGAGCCTACCGCAGTATTAACTCCACAGGAAATAAAAAAACTTTTCAGGGTAATAAGAAATATGAAGGAACGAGGCTGTTCTATAGTAATTATTACACATAAGCTCAATGAAGTGATGGAGATTTCCGATAGAGTTACGGTACTTAGGAAAGGACAGTCCATAGGAACTGTTGAAACAAAAGATATTCAGGTTTCCAATCTTATAGAGATGATGGTAGGAAAAAAAGTTGACCTGTCTATAGAAAAGGAGAAATTCCGGGATAAAAAAACGCTTCTTAATCTTGATGAAATAACGGTTCTTGACGGAGAGGGAAAGGAAGCTGTTTCTGATATAAGTTTTGAATTGTCGTCTCATGAGATTGTGGGTGTGGCAGGAGTAGCCAACAGTGGGCAAAAAGAATTGTGTGAAGCTATAGCGGGTTTGATAAAAGCTCAAAAAGGAAGAATCTTTTTTGATGGGGAAAATATAGTGGGGAAAACTCCCAGGGATATAATAAGACTTGGAATACGTATGGGATTTATACCTGAAGACCGTCTTGGAATGGGGCTTGTCGGAGGAATGGATATAGTGCATAACATAATACTGAAAGATTATCAGAATCGTCCCGGTTTTATACTTCATAGAGGACCCTGTATCAAAAAAGCTGAAAGACTGGTGGAAGCTTTGGACATTCAGACTCCGAGTATATATACTCCGGTTAAAAAGCTGTCAGGCGGAAATGTTCAGAAAGTATTGCTGGGCAGGGAAATAGATTCATCGCCAAAGGTCCTGATAACGGCATATCCTGTTAGGGGACTCGATATTGGAGCTTCTTATAAGATTTATGAACTTCTCAATGAACAGAAAAGAAACGGCGTAGGAGTATTGTTTGTCGGTGAGGACTTAGATGTATTGATGGATCTGTGCGACAGAATAGTTGTCCTGTGTCATGGAGAAATAACGGGGATAGTAGATCCTGATAAGGTGACAAAAGAAGATATAGGTCTTCTGATGACAGGAAAAACAGAAGAGGAGGTGAGTGCGTAATGGATTTTATAAGACTTACTAAGCGTGACGATCTTCCCAGAAGCAAAGAATTATTGATAACAGTATTGGCTGTTTTTCTTTCAATAGTATTCGCAGGAGTTATTCTCGCTGTTTTTGGATTGAATCCGTTTCATATTTTTAAGGAAGTCATATTAGGGTCCCTGGGAACTGAACTGAGAATAAAGCAAACCATAGTCAAGGCCGTACCATTGATAATAACATCACTGGGGATAATTGTAGCATTTAAAATGAAGTTCTGGAATATCGGAGCAGAAGGACAAATAACAATGGGAGCTCTGGGAGCTACATGGGTGGCGCTTAATCTCAGCCCGGATCTTCCGCAGCCCGTAATGCTTTTTCTCATGATAGTGGCGGCAGTTATATGCGGAGGAATATGGGCTTTTATACCGGCCATATTTAAAGCGAAATTAGGGACTAATGAGACAATATTCACACTTATGATGAATTATGTGGCTATAAAGTTTGTTACATATCTTCAGTATGGTCCATGGAGAGATCCGTCTGTCAATGGATTTCCGAGGATACCCAGATTTCCTGCAAGTGCTGAACTTCCGGTGCTGGGAGGTATACATATAGGTTGGATACTGGCTATACTTGCTACTGTAGCTGTATATTTTTTCATGAAGCATACCAAGAAAGGGTACGAAATAGCTGTAGTAGGAGAGAGTGTCGAGACTGCAAGATATGCCGGCATGAATATAAGCCGGATAATAGTTACTGCTATGCTGATATCGGGAGGCTTGTGTGGAATAACAGGAATGATACAGGTTTCTGCAGTAGAGAAGTCTTTGGTATATGGAATAGCCAATAACTATGGCTTCACTGCTATAATACCTGCGTGGCTGTCTAAACTTAATGCTGGAACAGCATTTTTTGTATGTATCGTATTTGCTATGCTCGTACAGGGAGGAGAATATATACAGATTGCACTGGGAGTTCCAAGTGCGGTATCAGATATTGTACAGGGGCTTATTCTGTTTTTCATCTTGGGAAGCGAGTTTTTCATGAGATATAAAGTACATATAGGAAGAAATAAAGAAGAGGAGGTGGCATAATCATGACTGATTTTTTAGCGGCATGTATAGTAGCGGGAACTCCGCTGATTTTCGCCACTCTCGGTGAACTCATAACTGAAAAATCGGGAAGCACTAATCTGGGTGTGGAAGGAATGATGCTCATAGGAGCGGTGATGGGGTTTGTAGCGGCTTTGAATACAGAAAACGCCATTGCGGCAATATTGGTTGCCGCTGTGGCAGGAGCAGGAGGAGCGCTGATTTTTGCTGTGCTAACCGTTACTCTCAGAGCGAATCAGATTGTCTGTGGGCTTACATTGACTATATTCGGAACGGGGTTTGCTCAATTCGTAGGTGAATCAATGCTTGGGACCAGTGCGCCTTCTCAGATAACTGAGTTTTTCGCTAAGATATCGATCCCGCTTTTGAGAGATGTACCGTTTATAGGGCCTATATTTTTCAGACAGGATATGTTCGTATATCTAAGTTATATATTATGCGCTCTTGCAGCCGTCTATATGTATAAGACACGGATGGGCATGAACCTTAAAGCTCTTGGGGAAAGCAATGCAGCAGCTGACGCTTCAGGTATAAATGTAACGTTGTATAAGTATGTACACATACTTATAGGAGGAGCTCTTTGCGGTCTTGGCGGAGCGTATCTTTCCCTTGTACGTATGCCGATATGGCAGGAAAATATAGTAAACGGAAGGGGCTGGATAGCTGTAGCTCTCGTTATCTTTGTAGCATGGAATCCTATAAAAGGCTTTTTCGGAGGGGCGCTTTTCGGAGGCCTCAGCATATTGGGGCTCAAACTTCAGGCAATGGGATTCAATATATCACAATATCTTGTTGATATGATTCCATATGTAGCTACGATTTTGATTGTTATATTCAGTACATATAAAAAGAAAAAAGATAGTCAGCCTCCCGCTGATTTGGGGAATAATTACTTTAGAGAGGAGCGATGATTAATGGTATATGTTCATCTGGCTGAAGGATTTGAGGAAATAGAAGCGTTGACTGTAGTGGATGTTCTTAGAAGAGCCGGCATAGATACGAAAACGGTTTCCGTTTCCCGGAACCGTATTGTTACAGGGACACATGGTGTGCCTGTGGAATCAGACATTCTTTATGAAGATGCGGATTATGGCAGATGCGATATGATTGTTCTTCCCGGAGGAATGCCCGGAGCGGCAAATCTGCAGGCTCATGATGGTCTCACATCACATATAAAAGATTTTGCTCAAAAGGGTAAAAAGCTTGCGGCCATATGTGCAGCTCCTATGATATTTGGATCATGTGGAATCTTGAAAGGAAAGAAAGCCACTGTTTATCCGGGGATGGAAGAAACTCTGGAAGGCGCTGAAGTTAGCGCAGAATCTGTGACAGTAGACGGGAATATTATAACAGGCAGAGGACCGGCTCTTGCTATGGAATTCGCTCTGACTCTTGTAAAAAGTATAATGGGAAAGGAAGTATCCGATGACGTAGCAAAAGATATGCTGTGCATCAGATAGAGAAAATCATGAGCATGATTGAAAGGGTTGTAGGGGAGAGGGATATTCATAAGGTGGATCTTCATATTCATACTTATTATTCCGACGGACAGGCAAGTCCGTCATTTATAGTAAAAAAGGCCGCAGTTATGGGATATTCAGTTATAGCTATAACTGACCATGATGGAACAGGCGGAGTAAAAGAGGCTTTGGCTGAGGGAAAAGAAGAAGGCCTTGTGGTAATACCTGGTATAGAACTGGCAACAGAACTGGAAGCTGGCATAGGACTTCACATATTGGGATATGATATGGACACAGATGATCCTGGTTTCAGAAAGATTGTTTCAGATCTTGCGAAACGGAGGCATAGTCGTAATGAGAAACTTATAGGTGTTTTGCGGGATATGGGATATGATATATATCTTGACGAACTGGAAAAAAAGCAGCCGGGCGGGTTCGTAGGCAAACCTGTAATAGCCAGAGCTCTTGCGGAAAAAGGATATGTGAAAGATTATCGGGAGGCTTTTGAAGATGGTCATTTTTTAGAAAGCTTTAAGGCTAAAACTGTTAAGAAAGAAAAGTTGTCTGCAGAGCAAGCCATTGATGTTATAAACAGGGCAGGAGGCTTTGCGGTGCTGGCACATCCTATACAAACCAGGCATATAGGCAAGCCCGGCAGTGAAGAATTTTTCTTTAATATGGAGAAAATAATAACAGAGTTAAAAAATAAAGGGCTTAAAGGTTTGGAATGCTATCATCCGGATCAGAATTCTGAGCATACTGTCCGATTTATTAAAATAGCTGAAAAGTATGATCTTTTGATAACCAGAGGTTCTGATTTTCATGGGGCTGATTACAGTTATGCTGAACCGACAGCATAAAGTATTATAAAAAATAATAATGAAAGCATTTGAGATTTGATGAGGATTCAATATTTCAGATGCTTTTTCTTTGTGTGTATGAAGAAAAAGGATATGGGAATAATAGTTAAGGAAACTATTTCCTAAAGGAAATGGAAAACAAATCCCGAGAGGGAAAAAATCACAAAGGAAGAATTTATTATGAAAAGCTTTATGGAAAGCGGGGCGCCCGTCCCCCGCAGGGGAATGTTGATTTTTGTTATCGCAGGCGCATTACTGATGGCAGCTTCTATAACGGCAGGAGCAATAATGTCACCTGAGGGAAAGGATATCCCGGTAGTTTTGGCTGATGGAGAAGTAATAACACCTCCTTGGTATATAACGATAGATGGAGAAAAGATCGCATTGGTAGACTCCCAGCAGACGGCTCAAGAAGTGGTCGGCGACGTGATAGAAGAGTACCGCAGAGGTAGCGGAACTGTTTTGGATATCGAGGTGAAGGAAGAAACACAAACGGAGAAGATGGAGATCAAAAATGGAGATAAAGCTCCGGATATCCTGACCGAAAAAGAAGCGAAAGAACTTTTATCGGAAGGAAAAAATGGTGAAAGTTATCTTACAGTAGTTACTACTGAAGAACAGGTGCAGCAGGAACCTATAGAGTTTGAACAGGAATATAAACCGGAGCCTGATATGTATATCGGAGAAAAAAAGGTGGAGACAGAGGGAAAGGAAGGAACAAAGGAAGTTGTAAAAAAAGTAGTTAAAGAAAACGGCCGAAGCATCCGAGAAGAAGTACTTGAAGAAGAAGTTCTCGAAGAACCTCAGGAAGAAATAGTTCTGACCGGAACAAAAAATTATGATGGGTATGGAGGCGGAACCGGCAATTACAGCGGAGACAATGTTTCATATGATCCGTCGGCTGTCTATGAGACTCTTGGCAATCCTATAGATAATATATATATTTCATCCGGATTCGGACAGAGATGGGGAAGGCTGCACAGTGGCATAGATTTTGCTTTGGCTCAGGGAAACTCTATATACGCTGCAGATGATGGTCAGGTGTATTTTTCGGGAGTTTCCGGAGGATATGGTAATCTTGTCAAAATAGATCACGGCAATGGTATGCAGACCTATTATGCTCACTGCAGCAAATTACTTGTATCTCAGGGGCAGCATGTGAGTAAAGGAGAAAAGATAGCGCTCGTAGGATCCACAGGCAATTCCACAGGACCACATCTTCATTTTGAGGTGATAATAAACGGAAATTGTGTCAATCCTCTGGATTTTCTGGATTTGTAAGATGCCAATCGAAATTTTTGAAAGATAAAGAGCAGGCAGACGATTTAACATGGTACTTTTTAAGAACCTTCATTGAATCCACCGAATAGATATGATATTATAAAAAGCAGGTATGGATACCTGCTTTTTCAGTTTCAAAGGGGAACCGAAATTCATGTATAGAAGGAAGATATAATGGCATTTTTCAGAGACGTTAGAGAGGATATAAAAGCGGTATTGGAGCAGGACCCGGCAGCAAGATCAAGCCTCGAAGTATTATTGTGTTATCCTGGCATTTGGTCGCTCATCTGGCATAAACCTGCTCACTGGCTTTATAAACATAAGCTTAAGATGCTTGCGAGAATGATATCCCAGCTTACAAGGTGGTTCACAGGTATTGAGATACACCCGGGGGCTGTCATCGGCAGGAGATGTTTCATAGACCATGGAATGGCTGTAGTTATAGGAGAAACTGCTGAGATTGGAGACGATGTGACTATATATCAGGGCGTCACTCTGGGAGGTACAGGCAAAGATGTAGGAAAGAGACATCCTACCATAGGTAGCAGAGTCGTTATAAGCAGCGGCGCTAAAGTACTGGGACCTTTCAAAGTAGGGGATGATGTAAAGATAGGAGCAGGGTCTGTAGTGTTGAAGGAGATCCCGGATGGTTGTACAGTCGTAGGGATACCGGGTACCATAGTAAGAAGACATGGTAAGCCTACCAAGGAACTGGATCAGGTAGATCTTCCGGATCCTGTGGCCGTAGAGCTGGAGTGTCTTAGAAGGCGAGTAGTGGAGCTGGAAGAACTGTTCATAGAGAAATTCGGCGAAGAGACTCATGTCAGATGCGACAGCGATTGTCAGTATGCCAATATTGTGAAGGAGATCCAGGACGGGACTTTTGTTCAGATATATGAAGAAGATATATACGGAGATAAAAGACCGGATGAGGAATCGGAGGAAAAAGATGAAGGTATATAATACACTTACGAGAAAAAAGGAAGAACTCAGACCGATAGAGGACGGCATTATAAAAATATATGTGTGCGGGCCTACAGTATATAATTATTTCCATATAGGAAATGCAAGGCCTTTCGTGGTTTTTGACACATTGAGAAAATACTTGGAATATAGAGGATATAAAGTGAAATTCGTTCAGAATTTTACGGATGTGGACGATAAAATAATAAATAAAGCTAAAGAGGAAGGCATAACAGCTTCTGAAGTCAGTGAAAAATATATAGAAGAATATTATAAGGATGCAAAGGCTCTGAATGTTAAAAAGGCGGATGTTCATCCTAAGGTTTCAGAGCATATTCCTGAGATCATAGATTTTGTCAGTACCCTTGTAGATAAAGGATATGCCTATGAAGCAGATGGTGATGTTTATTTTTCGACAAGAAAATTTGACGGATACGGAAAACTTTCAAGGCAGAATGTAGAAGATCTTGAGTCGGGAGCAAGGATAGCAGTGGGTGATATAAAACAAGATCCATTGGATTTCGCATTATGGAAGGCCCAGAAGGAAGAAAGCGAAATAGCATGGGAAAGCCCTTGGGGAAAAGGTCGTCCCGGCTGGCATATAGAGTGTTCTGCCATGTCAAAAAAACATCTTGGAGATACTATAGATATCCATGCAGGAGGTCAGGATCTTCAGTTTCCGCATCACGAAAACGAGATTGCTCAGTCTGAATGCTGCAATGGAGCACCATTTGCCAATTATTGGATGCACAATGGATATATAACGATTGATAATGAGAAAATGTCGAAATCAAAGGGTAATTTCTTTACGGTCAGAGATATACTTAAGGATTATGACGGAGAGGTTATCAGATTTTTTCTGCTTTCAGGACATTACAGGAATCCGATAAATTTCAGTGATGCTCTTATGGAGCAAGCCAAGGCAGGACTGGCAAGAATGGAAAATGCGAAGGAGAACCTCAGACATCTTATGGAAAATGGATCGGGAGAAATGACAGACGCAGAGAGAGAAACATTGTCAGGTTATGATAAATACAGGAAGGCATTCATCGCTGCGATGGACGATGACCTTAATACGGCGGATGCTATTTCTGCCATATTCGAGCTTATAACAGCTATAAATACAGCAGTAAAAGACGGCGCCAGCAAAGAGTTTGCTAAAAAGAGTCTTGATATGTTGATGGAGCTGGCTGACGTGGTGGGGCTTCTGCAAAAGGATGATACAAATGAAATCGACGATGATATACAGAGTTTAGTTGATGAAAGACAGGCGGCGAGGAAAGCGAAAGATTTTGCAAGGGCTGATGAAATTCGAGACCTGCTGAAGGAAAGAGGAATCACTCTCAAAGATACGCCTCAGGGAGTCCAGATAATCAGGGAATAACATGAAAATACAAAACTTGAACGAGATCAATACTACAGCTCTGGCATATATGGGAGATGCCGTGTATGAACAGGCAGTAAGGGAACATGTAATAAAAAAAGGATCGTATCATGTCGGTAATATGCATAAGCTGTCAACGGACTTTGTGAATGCTTCAGCACAGGCTAAAATAATAAGAACCATGTTTGATGAACTTTCTGAAGTGGAACAGAAACTTGTGAAGAGGGCAAGAAACAGAAAATACAATACAAAAGCAAAAAATGCCGATCCTGTAACATATAAGTGGGCGACTGCCTTTGAAGCTCTGGTGGGATACTTGTATTTGGCAGATGAGAATGAACGTCTGGAAAGTGTTTTGTCAAAAGCTATAGCGATAATAGGCAAATGAGACATGGGAGGAGATAAAGTGAGTAAAGCTGATAAATTATTTGTAAATATGTGTCGGGACATTCTCCGTGACGGGTTTTCCAGCGAAGGACAGATAGTCAGAGCCAGGTGGGAGGACGGAACTCCTGCTCATACGATAAAGAAATTCGGTATTGTCAATAGGTATGATTTGCAGGAAGAATTTCCGGCTTTGACACTAAGGCCTACAGCTATAAAATCTGCAGTTGATGAAATGCTATGGATCTGGCAGAAAAAGTCAAACAATATAAAAGACTTAAACAGCCATATCTGGGACGAGTGGGCAGATGAAGATGGGTCTATAGGCAAAGCTTACGGCTACCAGCTGGGTGTAAAATATAAGTTCCCTCATGGCGAAATGGATCAGGTGGACAATGTGTTGTGGCAGCTTAAGAATACTCCGTATTCCAGAAGAATTATGACAAATATATATAAATTTGACGATTTAATGGAGATGGGACTTGAACCATGCGCTTACAGCATGACTTTCAATGTTACCGGAAACAGATTGAACGGTATACTGAATCAGAGGTCTCAGGATATTCTGGCGGCAAATAATTGGAATGTAGTGCAGTATTCGGTATTGATTCATATGATGGCGCAGGTGTCAGGTCTGAAGCCGGGAGAGCTTGTTCACGTTATTTCTGATGCTCACATATATGACAGGCATGTGGATATTATAAGTGAAATGATAGAAAGACCTCAGTATCCGGCTCCTAAATTCATACTAAATCCTGAAGTAAAGAATTTTTATGATTTTACAACAGATGATATTAGGGTTGAAGATTATCAGAAGAATCCTCAGATAAAAAATATACCTATAGCAGTCTGAAATAAAAGGCACATGCGCGAAGGAGAAAAGATGAATGCAATTGTAATTGTGGACAAAAACTGGGCCATAGGGAAAAACGGAGGTCTTCTGGTGCATTTACCCGGGGATCTTAAATATTACAGACAGAAAACCACAGGTAATATTATAGTAGTGGGCAGAAAGACGCTGGAATCATTTCCCGGAGGAAAGCCGCTCCCTGACAGGACCAATATAGTCATAACTTCCGATACAGACTATGAGAAAGAAGGATGTCTTATATGTCATTCGAAAGAAGAGGTTATGGAAAAATTGATGGAATATAATACGGAAAAAATTTTTATTGCAGGGGGAGCGCAGGTGTATGAACAGTTTATGGATGACTGTGATACCTTTTATGTCACAAAGATAGACGCTGAGTTTGAAGCTGACAGATATTTTCCTGATCTTGACAAGCTTGGATATACTGTGACATGGGAAAGTGAACTTCAGCAGGAAAAAGGTATATTCTACAGATTTTTAAAATACAGCAGGCCATAATGACATTTGTGAGGTAGTATGTCGGAAATAATAATAGGAAGAAACGCTGTGTTGGAAGCGTTGAAAAGTAATAGAGAAATAGAAAAAATAACATTGGCTAAAGGCGCTGAGGGATCGGTAAAGCAAATAGCCGCTAAAGCGAGGGATAAACATATTCCTGTTTATTACAGTGAAAAAAAAAGGATGGATAAAACTGCATCAGGAGGAGTACATCAGGGTGTCATAGCCATTGTATCGGATTATAAATATTGCAGTGTGGAGGATATTTTAAAACGTGCGGCCTGCAGAGGTGAGGAGCCATTTATTCTTATTTTGGATGGTCTTGAAGATCCTCATAATCTGGGAGCAATCATGCGTACTGCCGAGTGTGCAGGGGTTCATGGGATAATCATTCCCAAAAGACGTTCTGTATCTGTTACAGAGACTGTGGCAAAAACATCTGCCGGAGCGGTGGAATATATGCTTTGTGCAAAGGTCACCAATATAGCCGGTGAAATAGAAAAACTTAAGAAAAAAGGCATCTGGATAGGAGCATGTGATATGGGAGATAATCTGTACTATGAGCATGATCTTACAGGACCTCTGGGTATTGTTATAGGAGGAGAGGGAGCGGGAATAAGTCGGCTTGTGAAAGAAAAGTGCGATTTTGTCGTATCTATTCCTATGAAAGGACAGATAAGTTCTCTGAATGCATCTAATGCAGCATCTGTATTAATGTATGAAGTTGTAAGACAGAGGAAGTAATGTATGTGTAAAATTGACTGCAACAGTTGTATTCTCTCTGACAGCGATCTGGCGGTTATGGCGCAAGACGGCGACCTTGATGCTGAAGAAATGCTGATGAGACGATACAAGGAAACTGTCAGGATAAAATCAAAGATGTATTACATGGCAGGTGCCGATGAAGATGATGTAGTCCAGGAGGGTATGATAGGACTGCTTAAGGCAATCAGACAGTTTGATGCCGGAAAAGCAGCATCATTTGAAACATTTGCCAATATATGTATAACACGGCAGATAATAAGCGCAATCAGATCAGCGGCAAGGGACAAACACAGGGCGCTTAATACATCTGTTCCTTTGAGCAATCCTCTGAAGCCGGAAAATGAGGATTTAACTATAGCGGATACGCTCAAGACAAATATGGAAGAAGATCCGGAAGAGCTTCTTGTACTTAAGGATATAGCTTATTATATAAGAAATAACGGGGATAATGTTTTCAGTGATTTTGAGATGCAGGTTTTAAGTGAAGTACTCAAAGATAATGATTACAGAAAGATTTCAGCGAAGTTGGGAAAAAGTATAAAATCTATAGATAATGCTATGCAGAGAGTCAAGAAAAAAATAGTAAATTATTTATGGAACTAACGTGTGAAAAACGTGTTCTAAAATCGGCTCAAGAGATTGCAATTTAGTTGACACGTCATATAAAATATAGTACCATAATTAATATTGGTATGCTGCTGTAGCTCAGTAGGTAGAGCACTTCATTGGTAATGAAGAGGTTCGGCAGTTCAAGTCTGCTCAGCAGCTCCATTTTAATATGTATGGATATCGCTTTGCGATATTGACGGACTGTGAATCAAAGTCCACCATCGAAAAGAATCGGCGGAGGCCGACTTTGTTCTTTACGCATTATTTTAATTAGGAGGAATTAAAATGGCAAAACAGAAATTTGAAAGAAACAAACCGCATATCAATATCGGAACGATCGGTCACGTAGACCATGGTAAGACGACGCTCACAGCAGCAATCACAACAGTACTTCACCAGAGATACGGACTGGGATCAGACGTAGCATTCGATCAGATCGACAAAGCGCCTGAAGAAAAAGAAAGAGGAATCACAATCGCAACAGCTCACGTAGAGTATGAGACGCCAAATAGACACTACGCGCACGTAGACTGCCCGGGACATGCTGACTATGTAAAGAACATGATCACAGGAGCAGCCCAGATGGACGGAGCGATCCTGGTAGTGGCAGCAACAGACGGCCCAATGCCGCAGACAAGAGAGCACATTCTGCTTTCAAGACAGGTAGGAGTACCATACATCATAGTATTCTTAAACAAGTGCGATATGGTGGATGATGAAGAGCTTCTTGATCTGGTAGAGATGGAAGTAAGAGAACTGCTCGACCAGTATGAATTTCCTGGAGACGACACACCAATAGTAAGAGGATCAGCGCTGATGGCGTTGGAAGATCCTGCAGGTCCATGGGGAGATAAGATAGTAGAGCTGTTCGAAGAGATTGACGCATATATACCTGAACCGGAAAGAGATAATGATAAGCCGTTCATCATGCCGGTAGAGGATGTATTCTCTATCACAGGAAGAGGAACAGTAGCGACGGGAAGAGTAGAGAGAGGAAGCCTTACAGTAGGAGCGGAAGTAGAGATCATAGGACTTACAGAAGAGAAGAGGAAGGTAGTAGTAACTGGAATCGAGATGTTCAGAAAGCTGTTAGATCAGGCTGAGACAGGAGATAACATCGGAGCTCTTTTAAGAGGAGTACAGAGAGATGAGATCGAAAGAGGACAGGTACTGGCGCAGCCGGGAACAATTCATCCGCATACAAAGTTCAAGGGAGAAGTATACGTACTGAAGAAGGAAGAGGGCGGAAGACATACACCGTTCTTTAACGGATACAGACCGCAGTTTTACTTCAGAACAACAGATGTAACAGGAGATCTTCAGTTACCGGAAGGAACAGAGATGTGTATGCCTGGAGACAACATCACAATGACTATCGAACTTATAACACCGATAGCAATTGAAGAAGGACTGAGATTCGCTATAAGAGAAGGCGGAAGGACAGTAGGATCCGGAGTAGTAACAGAGATCATAGAATAAGGGTAACACCTATAGGAAACGAGCCTTACTTAAGGCTCGTTTTTATTTGTGTCTTAAACTGTGCTGATTTTATTATCGATAGAATAATAAAAACCCTATTGCAATGAAATTGGCTATAGGGTTTTTATTTATATATACTAATTTTTAAATATTATACTGTCGCTTCCAAGAACTTCATTCGTACTTCTGTCATAGAGCTTGAATGTAAGTTTTCCTTCTTTGCCGAATAATGGTATAGGATACTGAAAACGAGCTGTTATATTTGATCCGTCTTTCCAGGTGGAATCCAGATTATATATTTGGCTTGATCCACTTGGCCATGTGATTTCATAATAAAGCATAATTTGTTCAGAGGGTTCTCCTCCGCTTAGTGTAGCGTGAAAAAATACTGTATCTTTTCTGCTGACAGTATCCATATCAGTAGAATAATCAGTTTCAGAAGTATTGGCGACGATTTTTACATGCCATGCATAATAATCGTCGTATATTTCCTGTATACCTGAATATTTGATTGACATAAGATCTGACATATATTCTTCAACTTTTGCCGTTCTGTCTTTCTGGTACGTTTTTACATAATTGAATTTGGCAAGATTTATTTTTTCCTGGATCTCGTCATTATCTTTTAGATCTGCGGCCACATAATATGTACTTAAAGCTTTTTCGTATTCCCCGTTTTCCATATGGAGGTCACCGATACCGCAATAACACTGCCAAATTTTATCGTGAAGTGATTCATCATCCTTCAAATCTATGGCGATATTATAGGTGTCTATTGCTTTATCATAATCCTTTGACTGAAAGTATTGGTCGCCCATGCTGATATAACATTGCCAGATTAATTCTTCGCAATTTTTGTAATCTCCCAGAGATTTGTATTTTGCAATTGCCTTTTCATATTTACCGTCGGCTTGGAGCTGCTGAGCTTCCTGATACTGCATAGCAGGAGCAGCCATATAATGATATATGGCTGTACCACATCCTCCTATCAGAACAAGACATGCTATGATAGCGATAATTAGTTTTGCTCTGAAATTCAGCTTGTGCTGTTTTTTCTGCGGCGGAGAAAGATGTTTGGGGGCCGGAAGGGCAGCTACAGCTTTTTGGTTGGGTTCATTGGAATCTTTAGGTTGAGATATTTCTTCGTTGGATTTTTCTCTGTATTCGTCATTGTTTTGAGACTCCATATCAGAGGATATTGGTGAGGTATCATCGGATATGATATTTTCATCGGGATTTTCTTTAAGAGTTTCGCTTTCGGGAAATTGGGACTCCGGAGTATCATGTACGTCAGACGGATTTTCGGAGGACTCTATAGGAATGACTTTGAGACTATCATCTCCTGATTCTTCACGTTTTTTTCTTCTGTTTTCTTTAGCTGCCAGTTGCTGTTCTTCTTTATCTATTTTTTCTTTCGCGGCTTTGTTTAGTTTTTTGTTAAGTTTTCCGGGAGTGCCGGCAGGTTTATGCAAAATAAAAAGAGATCTGAGAAGATCACGTTCCAGACCGCAGCTTTTGCAGCGGTCGCCTTTATTTATATGGCCACAGCTACATGACCAGTAATCTCCGAATTCCTCGAACCAGTATTTTGGTTTTGTGGGCGCTGAAGCAAATTGTTCTATGATATCTTCATATATATCGTCATCCGGAGTAAGTGGACGAGGCTCATATACTTGTGTTACTTTTTCTTCTGTTGCTTTGTTTTCTATATCCGAAAGAGTTTTCAAGTCTATGGCTTTTCGTGTTTCCCTGCATTCGTCATTGGAATCGCTTGAATTTTCGGCTGGATCTTTCTGATCGTTATTGCCGTCTGAAGCTAAAGAGGTGATATCTGACATGAGAGTTCTTGTATCAAATTCTTTTTCGTGTTTCCATCCTTTGATCTTTTTCAACGTTTTATGCTCCCTGATTTATTAAAACACTTTCTGAGTAATATGATGTACAGAATTACCGATGTCAATATACTGGTAAAACTGTATTGATTCATAGCGTTCATTATACCAGTAAATCGCTGTTATAACAAGCATGCAAAGCGTGTTAAAAATTTACATTATAATGGGCACTGTTATATTGGTTATCAATAGGGATTATAAGGAATATTTTGGTCGATTTCTTGTATGATTGTATTTTGCATGTATATTGTATAATTTTTGGTACACGGTTGACGGAGGGGCTGGATTAAGTTAAAATTAATGGTAATGTGCTATAATAGGAATAATTTTAAATAGCTTAATAATTGCGTGATATTAGAATTTAGATCAATAATCGTGCAATATACATAATTAAATGGAGGTAATTATGGCAAACAAAACAATGAAGACGATGGACGGTAATACGGCTGCGGCTCACGTTTCTTATGCGTTTACTGACGTGGCTTCAATTTATCCGATAACACCGTCCTCTACTATGGCTGAAGTAGTAGATGAGTGGGCTGCCTATGGAAGAAAAAATATATTCGATCAGACAGTCAAGGTAGCTGAGATGCAGTCAGAGGCGGGAGCAGCAGGTGCGGTACATGGATCGCTTGCAGCAGGTGCGCTTTCAACTACATACACAGCATCACAGGGATTATTACTTATGATTCCCAATATGTATAAGATAGCTGGAGAACTTTTACCTGGAGTTTTCCACGTTGCTGCAAGAAGTGTATCAACTCACGCTCTCTGTATTTTCGGAGATCATTCCGATGTTATGGCCTGCAGACAGACAGGGTTTGCTATGCTGGCATCAGGTTCGGTACAGGAGGTAATGGATCTGGGCGGTATCGCTCACCTTGCGGCAATTAAAGGAAGAGTTCCTTTCCTTCACTTCTTCGATGGATTCAGAACATCACATGAAGTTCAGAAGATTGAAGTTTTCAGTTATGATGACTTTAAAAAATTAGTGGACTGGGAAGCTTTGCAGGAATTCAGAGACAAGGCGCTTAATCCGGAGCATCCTGTTATCAGAGGTACAGCTCAAAACCCTGATGTTTTCTTCCAGGGAAGAGAAGCTTCCAATAAATTCTACGAAGCTGTTCCTGAGATTGTAGTGGAATACATGGATAAAGTCAGCGAAATAACAGGAAGAAGCTACAAGCCATTTGACTATGTAGGCGCTCCTGATGCTGACAGAATTATTGTTGCAATGGGTTCTGTATGTGAAACTATAGAAGAGACTATTAACCACATGAACGCTCAAGGCCAGAAGGTAGGTCTCATTAAAGTGAGACTTTACAGACCGTTTGTAAAAGAGTATTTCATGAACGTTCTTCCTGAAACGGTTAAGAAGATTGCTGTTCTTGACAGAACTAAAGAACCTGGTTCACTGGGAGAGCCGCTTTATCAGGATGTAAAGACTTTACTCTTTGATGAGGACAATGCTCCTAAGGTTTACGGCGGACGTTACGGTCTCGGTTCAAACGATACTAACCCTGGTATGATTGAAGCTGTTTATGACAATCTTAATAAAGAAAAGCCGATGAACCATTTTACGGTAGGTATAGAAGACGATGTAACTAACCTTTCACTGCCGTACACACCGGGTATCGCTATGGAGCCGGAAGGTACGATCAAGTGTAAGTTCTGGGGTCTTGGCTCTGACGGTACTGTAGGCGCTAACAAAACTGCTATTAAGATTATCGGTGATAAGACTGATATGTACGCACAAGGGTACTTTGCTTATGACTCCAAGAAGTCCGGCGGAGTTACGATTTCACATCTGAGATTTGGGGAAAAACCTATTCAGTCAACATATCTTATAAATAGAGCTGACTTTGTGGCATGCCATAATCAGGCGTATATCAGACAGTATGATATGCTTAAAGACCTGAAAGAGGGCGGTACATTCCTGATGAACTCACTGTGGTCAGATGCCGAAATGAATGAACATCTGCCTGCTAAGGTAAAGAGAGACATTGCAAACAAGAAAATTAATTTTTATGCTATAGATGCAGGTGCAATTGCCGACAGCATAGGTCTGGGAAGCAGAATCAACATGATAATGCAGGCTGCATTCTTTAAGCTTACCAATGTAATTCCTATTGATGATGCTGTTAAGTATCTTAAAGAGGGTATCGAGAAATCATACGGTAAGAAGGGTAAGAATATAGTAGATATGAACTGCGCTGCCGTAGATCAGGGAATCACAGCTATAAGAAAAGTTGAGGTTCCGGCTGACTGGGCAAATGCAGAAGATCCTGCAGGCGAGAAGGTAGAGCTGCCTGAATTCATAGAGCAGATTCTCATTCCTATGAACAAGCAGGAAGGTGATTCACTGCCTGTAAGCGCATTTGACGGAATAGAAGACGGTACGTTCCCTTCAGGAACGGCAGCTTACGAAAAGCGTGGCGTAGGAGCACACTTGCCTGAATGGAAGCCTGAAAACTGCATACAGTGTAATCAGTGTTCATTCGTATGTCCGCATGCTGCAATCAGACCAATGCTTCTTGACGATGCGGAAAAAGCTAACGCTCCTGAGGGCTTTGAGACTATCAAGGCTACAGGAAAGGGTATGGAGGGACTTCAGTACAGAATGCAGGTTTCGGCTCTTGACTGCTTAGGATGTGGAAACTGTGCCGACATTTGCCCTTCAAAGAACAAGGCTCTCGTAATGAAGCCGTTTGCAGAGGTGGAAAAGGAAAGCAAGAACTGGGATTACGGTATTAAGCTTCCGAGAAAAGAAGAGAAGGTAAATACTCATACAATCAAGGGAAGCCAGTTTGCTAAACCTTATATAGAATTCTCAGGCGCATGCGCAGGTTGCGGAGAGACTCCTTATATCAAGCTGGTAACTCAGCTCTTTGGTGACAGAATGATGATTGCCAATGCAACAGGATGTTCATCAATCTGGGGTGCTTCGGCTCCTTCAATGCCTTACTGCAAGGATGAGAACGGCAGAGGTCCTGCATGGGCAAATTCTCTGTTTGAGGATAACGCAGAGTACGGCTACGGAATGGTAATGGCAGATAAGCAGCTGAGAAATAAGCTTGAAGAAATGATGAGAGAGTTGCTTGAGCTGGATGCTGATGAAGCGCTTAAGACGGCAATGACAGAATGGATAGAATATAAGAACGATGGAAGCGAAACGAGAGAAAAGAGTGATAACGTAATCGCAGCTATCGCAAATCTTAAGTCTGATGATGCAAGAGTTAAAGAGCTTTGCGGAAAGATTATGGAGTTTAAGGATCACCTTGTTAAGAAGTCATTCTGGGCTCTCGGCGGTGATGGATGGGCTTATGATATCGGTTATGGCGGTCTTGACCACGTACTGGCATCAGGCGAAAATATCAATATTTTGGTATTCGATACAGAGGTTTACTCCAATACAGGCGGTCAGGCGTCAAAGTCAACTCCTGTAGCAGCTATAGCCAAGTTTGCGGCAGCAGGTAAGAGAGTGAAGAAGAAGGACCTTGGTCTCATGGCAATGTCATATGGATACGTATATGTAGCTCAGGTAGGAATGGGTTCCGATAAGAACCAGCTTATGAAGGCTATAATAGAGGCAGAGCAGTATGACGGACCGTCCATCATTATCGCTTACGCTCCTTGTATCAACCATGGCCTTAAGAAGGGTATGGGTAAGGCACAGGAGAACATCAAGGATGCTGTAGATTCAGGTTACTGGCATCTTTACAGATACAATCCTGAGCTTAAGGAAGAAGGAAAGAATCCGTTTATTTTAGACTCAAAAGAGCCTACAGAAAGCTTCAGAGACTTTATCATGGGGCAGGTAAGATATTCCTCACTGGCTAAGGAATTTCCTGATGTAGCGGAAAGACTCTTTGAAATGACGGAAGAAAACGCTAAGTCTAAGTACTACACTTATAAAGAATTAGCTGATAGAGATAAGGCATTGCTGTAACATCATAAAAAATCAGATGATTGCAGAAATCCATTAATTAAAAGTATAAAAAACGACGTTTTATCATGTGATAAGACGTCGTTTTTTATTTCAGAAAGTAGTCGAATTCTTATGAAAATAACTGATTTTTTAAGATAAAAAGAGTCTTTAAATTTTTTTATCGTAAATATATCATAAAATAAAAAATCAGATAATTCTAAATAAAATCATTAGATTGTGGAGGTACCTTTATGTATGCGGATTTGGCTTTAATAAATGGAAAAGTATACTCTCCCATTGCAGGAGAGGAGATTTTGAGAGGAGAAGCTGTGTTGGTAAAGGAAGGGATAATAAAGAAAGTATGCAGTAATGAAGAAGCTTATGAATACATCGATAAATATACAGAAGTAATTGACTGTAAAGGGAATTCTGTATTGCCAGGACTTTGCGATGCACATTGCCATCCTAATTGGGCGGCCGGGATATTTGAATCATGTCAGCTTTTTGATATAGATGGAAGTGAAAAAGAATATAGCAATGATGTAATAAAGAGATATCTGGAGAGGATAAAAGAGTATTTGGATAAAAATAAAGAAGCATATGTGATAAGGGGAACGGGATGGAATAGAGCATTTTTTTCAGGAGTATGCAAAGAACCTCGATGGCCTACACGTCACGATTTGGATAAAGTTTGTAAGGATAAGCCATTGGTGATGGAGTCATATTGTCAGCATGTATTATGGGTTAATACGAAGGCGATAGAATTATCGGGATTATCCGAGAAAACCATATCTCCTAAATCAGGAGGATTTACAAGGGAAAAATCAGGATATCCGGCAGGTATATTTTTTGAAATGGAAGCACAGGACTTAATAAAAGAAAATTTACCCGGATATGACTATTCGGTAGAACAATATAAAAATACTATCTTGAGATTCCAAGAAGAGTTGGCTAATCCGTATGGAGTAACATTGATAAATGACTGCTTGCATACAAAAAATGCTGCAGATGCTTATAAACAGTTGGCAGAGGAAGGGAGGCTTACGTTTAGAGCAAGGGGTGTATATCATTTCAATGATTGCCGTGACTTAACTCAAATAGATGATATTAAGAAAGATATTGGTAAATATGATGTAAATGATATGTTTCAGATAAACACGATAAAAATTTTTGCGGAAGGAGAATTCATGACTTTGCAGCCATATGAAGAAAAGTTTTTGAAAGAACAGAATCTTTCGGATGGATATTGCGGAAAAGCTTTTTATGATGACGCTGTAATTATGAAGGCAGTAACCGAGGCAATGAAAACCGGATTGCAGATACATATACATGCTATGGGAGATCGTGCGGTGAGACAAGCAGTCAAGAGTATAGTTTATGGACAGAATATAACAAATATAAGGAAAAGAAATGTGATAGCTCATTTAATGATTGTCAGCGAAGAGGACATGAGAATGATGGGAAATAATGATATTATTGCCAACTGCCAGCCGCGATGGATGATATATGATTCAGATGCAGATGAGTTTTATCAAAAAATTTTTGGGAGAGAACGGACTCTTAGATGTTATCCTAATGGGAGTTTGCTTGACTCAGGCTGTGTAGTTTCATATGGAACTGATT
The DNA here is from genome assembly GCF_046951855.1 of Lentihominibacter sp. Lineage (NCBI taxonomy): Bacteria > Bacillati > Bacillota > Clostridia > Peptostreptococcales > Anaerovoracaceae > Lentihominibacter > Lentihominibacter sp. The sequence continues at coordinate 48,707 of NZ_JBKTXS010000004.1, forward strand.
TTCCCGTAACACCTCCGCCTAATCCTTTTCATGGGATACAGTGCGCAGTAACAAGAAGTGTTTTTGTAGGAGATAGTAAAGAATATGAAAAATATAAAGGCTATGTTCTCGGGCCGGAAAATAATCCGGCAAAGGAGTGCGTATCTTTGAGACAGGCCGTAAAGAGTAGTTCATGGAGCGGAGCATACCAGATGTTCACGGAAGATATTACAGGAAGTGTTGAGGAAGGAAAATCGGCGGAGCTGATTGTTCTGGATAGGGATATAGAACAGTGTTCTGCGGATGAGCTTTATGATATCAAAGTGAATGCGACGGTATTCAAAGGGAAAGTTGTTTATTCATCATAGGAAAGGAGAAAAAATGGAACATAATAATTCTGTAAATATCGTTCGCGGAGTTGACGGGCTGAAAAAAAGAAAAATGAGTGTATGGGCAATAGCATTTATTATTTACTGCATGACAGCAGCCGGAGCATTCGGAATCGAAGCAATGATACCATCATGTGGTCCGGGAATGACTATTGTGATTCTTGCCGTGCTGCCAATAGTATGGGTAATACCAATATGCCTTGCAGTGTCAGAGCTGTCAGCATTCATGCCTGAAGAAAGTGGGATGTATGTATGGACAAAAGAAGCCTTCGGAGAGGCGTGGGGATTCTGCATGGGCTGGTGGGGCTCTTTATCAGTTTATCTTGGTATGGCTTCATATGTAGTTCTGGTTGTGGGGTATGTAGAGAAATTTATAGATTTGAGCCCGACAGCGGCTATGTGTATCAAAATGGGAATGGTATTGATATTTACTTTGGTTAATTTGTTGGGGATAAAAGAGGTTGGGATTATAAGTACTGTTTTTTCTGCTATAATACTTGCGGCATTTGCTCTTGTTACGGTAGTTGGGTTTGCTAACTGGAATTATAATCCGGTGAGCCCCTTTATTCCGGAAGGACAGGGAATTCTTGAAAGTATAGGGACAGGTCTTTGCATAGGAATATGGATGTATTGCGGGTATGCCGTTGTTTCAAATATGGCGGGTGAAATAGAGAACCCTAAGGTGATTCCAAAGGCATTCAAAATCATAATACCGATAATAGCTTTAAGCTATATATTGCCCACCTTAGCGGGTTTATGTTCTTTAGGCAATTGGCAGCTTTGGGGAATAGATACAGGTAATGGGGGATTTGACTATGCCAGTGTTTTAACCTCTAATATAGGAAAGGGATGGGGAGTGGTATTTCTCATATGTGCGATAATTGCTCAATGCGGCATATTTAACTCATATATAGCTGCAGGTTCAAGAAGTTTCTTTGTTTTAGGAGATGACAGATTGTGTCCGCATTTTCTTACTAAGCTGTCAAAAAAGAGAAAAATTCCATATTGGCCTATATTAATATTAGCGGCTGTAACAATGATGCTGATGAATCTGGATTTTTCAATGTTGCTTACTATAATAGCTCCTCTGGGACTGATTTGTTATGTAGTGCTTGCTTTTGTATTTGTAAAAATGCGAAGGAAGTATCCTGTGAAAAACAGGGGAGATGTATATTATGCAAAAGGCGGAAAAGTTATAGAGGTTTATATAGTTGTATGCCCGATACTGGTAGGGATATTGGCATTGCTTGTCAATGGCACAGAGTATTTTCTTATAGGATTTATTTCAATAATATCGGGTATGGTGTTTTATGTAATATTTAAATTTTTTTATGGAGGCATGGCCAAATGTGATCCCAAGAAATATCCTTTGAATGAGAAAACAAGGCTGGCTAAAGGAGATTCTGTGAGGATAGGGATTTTTTTCATGCTGTTTGGGATACTGCTTATTATAGGAGGGTTTTTCCTAAACTGGTACGAGGGGGATTACGGCGCAGAATATTATATGACAATGTATGGATCGGGTGTAATGAGTGATTTTAAGCTAATGATAAGCATTGCGAAGATAGGTGGTTTAATACTGACTTTAGGTGGAACGATTTTGTATATTGTAGGAAAGAAAAAAGATCCTATAATATAAAAATGAAAAAGGCAAGTTGTTTATTTCAGCAACTTGCTTTTTAAGTATTCACAAATTTTTTTTTCGATTAAAGGCAGAGATTCTTCCGGGGAAAAATAATAAAAGTCATTTTGAATAAGTGAATTTTCATGACTTTTTTTTCTATGCTGGAAGGGCGTTGTTTTCCAAAACTCTTTAAAATATTTATGAAGATATTTCTTGGAAGAAAAGCCGCAGATGTCGGAAATCTCTTGTATAGGCAGATCTGTTTTCAGTAAAAGTTTCTCTGCTTCAAAACAACGTATATAGTTGAGCATTTTCGTGAACGAATGAAAGGATGTTCTTTTTAGAAACTGAGAAAAATAATTTTCGTTGATATATTCGTTTTGAGCGATCTGAGAAAGTGTTATTTTTTCGTTATAGTGTTTTTGTACATAAGAAAGTATACGGTCAAGCCTGTTTTTAAATTTTTTGCTGTCTTCAGATGTGAATGTTTCGATAGAAAACCAAGTAAAGTAATTTACGACCAGATCTAAAAGGATATTGGCTATCTTGTTATATGATTCTGTAAAATGTGTATCGCGGGATGCATAAATATATGAGGCTGTAAGAAGGGCTTCATATATTTTCTGTAAATGTGGTATATGATGAGGCTTACATAGTTTGGTAGCACATGAAAAATACATGTATTTGATTTTCTCCCATGGATATATACAGTTTTTTATATCTATGTGAAACAGCAAAATAATATTGTCGGAATCAGCTTGTATAGAATGAAAATTTTCGTGTTCTATGAGAACTACTTCACCTTCATTGAGTATCATATGCTCATGGGCTATGTTGAAAACAGCGCTGCCTGAAAGACAATAAGCGAATTCTATGGCATTTTCATGACAGTGAAGGTTATAATTTCTTATATTTGCGATTGCGATATTTACAGGTGTTCCTGCTATATAACGGAGGCGTTCATTTTTTGTATACATTATATTTTCCTTTTGTATCATCATTTTTTTAGAAGGTCTTGTATTTCATGCATTGCCACATAGGCCTGCCCCAATGCAATACCTCCATCGTTAGGGCTTACTGAAATATTATAATATGGTATGAAGCCGCAGTCTCTTAATTTCTCAAGTACGCCTTCCATGAGAATTTTGTTTTGGAAAGTACCTCCGGTAAGAACTATTTGTGAAAGACCATATTTTTTACGTGTTGCAATACATTGATTTACGATGGCATCAATGACTTTGTTGTGAAATTGTAGTGCGAGGTCGGAAACAGTATCGACTCTGGGATGTTTTTTTGCAAATGAAGCAGCATCTTCAAGCATAACGGCGCATTGGCCTTCGTAGTCATTGTGGTTTTTTATTCCCAGCAAAGCAGATACCCCATCGAAAAGCCTTCCCATGCTGGAACTGCGAACTGTATTGACTCCGGAATTCAAAGCGGCGGTTATAAGTTTTGAGTCAGGTTGGTCTAATAAACTTTTTCTGCCAAAAGATATTATGTCAGAAATATCTATTGTTATATCTTTGCAGTGGCCTTCAACGGAAGGATTATTTTTAAGATATCCGTTATCGTATGCATGAATATAACTGATAGCTGAGCGTCTTGCATCTCTTACAGATGAGTCGCCTCCTATCATATCTACATATTTCAAATGGGCAATTCTTTTGGCTTTTGATTTATGGCATATGAATATTTCTCCACCCCATATACATCCGTCAGTACCATATCCTGTACCATCGAAACTTATCCCTATAACCGGTTGTGACAGATTGTTTTCAGCCATTACCGAAGCAACATGAGCGTGGTGGTGCTGAACTCTTATCAACGGCAGATTATAAGTTTTAGCGTAATTTTCGGCAAAACCTGTTGTGTAATAGAGCGGATGCATATCACAAACGACTGCATTGGGTTTTATTCTGAAAAGCCCGCAAAATCTGTCGATATTTTCACTGTACAGATTCTGGTTTTCAACAGTATCCATGTCTCCGAAAAACTGGCTCATATAAACGAAATTTTCTTTGGTAACAGCGAAAGAATTTTTCAGCTGGCTGCCGGATGCAAGGATCATAAGAGGATCAGTGCTGTTTTTAACATTTTTTAATTTTTTGGCGATATTGCTGTCTGATACAGGAGATGAATTGGTATCAGGGTGATTCTGATGAAAATTTATAGCGAAATCATTGTTATTGTTTTTTGTGTCTGAAATATCGATATAAAGCGGGACAGGGGCATAACCTTTTGACCTTCTTATCATCTGAGGCTGGCCATCTATAACGCGTACTACAGAATCATCTGCTCGGACTCTTATCTGGCGAGCATTATATATCATACCGTCTATAAGAGGGTTTTCATTCATCATCTCAATCATTTCGCCTTCATCTTTTATCATAGGCATATCTGAAATATTGGCACTGGTAAATATGAGAGGACTTATACGGTCAAGGAGTATATATTGAGCGGCGAAGCTTGGCAGAAAGCTGCCTATGAAGCGGCTTTTTTTTATTTCTTCATACGGAAGTTCTTTATGTTCCAGCAGTATTATAGGGCGAGCTGAAGAATTCAGAAGTTTTTCCTCAATATCGTCTATGCTACAGTAATTTTTAACTTGATCAACATCTCTGAACATCACTGCGAAAGGTTTTGATTCCCGATTTTTGATATGTCTGAGTTTTGCAGTAGCTTTATCATTAAAAGGGTCAGCAAGGAGATTATAGCCTCCGACGCTTTTAAATGCTATTATACCGCCATTTTTTAATATTTTCGAGGCATTGTCCAGTATTTCACTATCACCTTCTAAATTTGATATTACAGTGTCTGAGGCATTGGGATTTTCCTTCCATAAAAGCTGCGGTCCACAGTTGTGGCAGGATATAGTCTGGGCATGATATCTCCTGTCGTGAAGATCTGTGTATTGATTTTTACAGAAACTGCACATAGAAAAATCCATCATAGCTGTATTTTCTCTGTCATAAGGTATTTTATCTATGATGGTGTACCTTGGTCCGCATATCATGCAGCTTATAAAAGGATGCTGATAGCGTGGATCTGTTTTGGTGTAAAGTTCGCGGAGACAATCAGGGCATATAGCCAGATCTGCCGGAAGCATAGCTGCCTCATTATCTCCTCTGTCACTTTTGATAATGGTGAAAGTATCGAAATCACAATATTTAATAGGTTCGCGTTTGATGTGAACAATTTCTGCAGGTGCAGGTTTGCTGCGGACAAGTTCATCTATGAATGAAGATATACGAAGGGGTGTATCTGTTACGGTTATTTCCACCAGGCCGCCTATATTCAGAACTTGCCCCTTCATATTGAACTTATCGGCTATTTTTGCGACATATGGTCTGAATCCTACTCCTTGGACTATTCCCCAGAGTTTAATTCTTTCGCTTTGTTTTGCAGCCACTTAGCTACCTCCTCGTAACCTTCGCCAGTCTTTCCCGAAACTTTGAATACGGGAACATTCTTGTTGAGTGCTCTTACACCCTTCATAAAATATTCTTCATCAAAATCCAGATATGGTACCAGGTCAATTTTGTTAAGGAGGATTATATCTGCTTTTTCAAATGCCAGAGGATATTTATAGGGTTTGTCGCTTCCTTCAGTAACAGTGGAAATCAGCATCATTATATGTTCACCTATGGTGAATTCTGCAGGGCATACAAGATTGCCGATATTTTCGATAAAGAGGATGCCCGGTTCGCTAAACGCTATATGTTCTGTGGCGTGTTGCACAAGAGGAGCATCAAGATGGCATTCGCCGTGAGTATTGATCTGATGAGTTTCTATTCCAAGTGAATTGAGATCTTTGGTATCGATATCAGACTCTCTATATCACCTTCGATTACATATGGTTTGATGTCCAGATGTTTGGCTAAATTCTTCAGTGTAGTGGTTTTGCCTACTCCCGGTGCACCCATTTCATTTACTACTAATATACCGTGAGCAGTCATATGCTCATTGACATGTCCGGCTATGTGATCATTTTCATCTAATATGCCTTCCATTACGTTTATTTTTTTTATGTCATGCATTTTTATTCCCTCCGCTGTATTTGCTTAAATAATCTATTCTATTTCTATGCTTTCGATGTAAAACTCCTTGCCTATTTCGGTAGGTTCTCCTTGCTCTCCGCATTTTGGGCATTCAAAGGACATGGGCTTTTTTTCGAAAAGCTCTCCGCAGTGCGGACATTTGAGCTTGGGTTTTATATGGTTTATGTTTACAAGAGCACCTTCGCATATAGTATCCTGAGCTATTATATCAAAATACATCTGGACAGATTCACCTACGTATCCGGAATAGTCTCCAATCACAAGATTTACTGTTGTTACTTTTTTTCCGCCGGATTTTTTGCAGTGATCTGTGGCTATTTTTATTATTTGTTCTGTTATTGGATATTCATGCATATCAGTATTTTCCCCATAAAAGTAAAATAGATTTAAAGCATTTCATTTTTTCTGTCCAGTATATCGGAAACAATCAAGCATGCAGGGCAGTCGCAGTATTTGGCGCCGTTGGCCTTTATCTGTATGGCATGTTTTTCTATGCTTGATGCATTATCAGCTCCGAAATATTCCTTCCCTTTTTCAGAACTCGCAAAATTTATGAGATTATCTATAGGCATGATATCTGCTTCAAGCTCAGCAATGTATCTTATGGTTTCTTCCTTTTCGTTATCGGTTCCGACTGCATTGAGCCATCTTTCTGCAGATTCTTTTGTTTCTGCACTGCAAGTAGGAGCGTTTATAAGTTCGTGAGTTTTTTTGACAATATAGTCTAAAGTTTCTTTTTTCATAAATTAAGAACACCTTCTTTCTTTTTTATGTAATATTATATCATGTTCATAAGGGTCTGTACAATTATGTAAATGGTCATCGAGGGAAATTTTGATCGGATAATCTTTGAATATATTGACATTTCCTGCTTTGTCAATATATAATTATTGGACACATTACGTGATGATTATGTGGTTGTTGTCATCATTATTTTTTTTGAGGAGAGTGAAATATTTTGAGAGACCAATGGAATAACAAGCTGGGCTTTTTAATGGCGGCTATAGGCTCGGCAGTAGGACTGGGGAATTTGTGGAGATTCCCGTATGTTGCAGCTACCAACGGAGGCGGAGCATTTTTGATTCCGTATTTTTTTGCTATTATTACGGCCGGTATACCTATTTTGATTCTGGAATATACTATGGGAAAGACATACAGAGGAGGAGCTCCGGTTACTTGGGCAAGGATTAATCGTAAGTTCGAGTGGATCGGATGGTTTCAGGTAATGGTGGCGTTTGTCATAGGGACATATTATTTCGCTATCATTGTATGGGTACTCAGTTACATAGGATTTTCGTTTACACAGGCGTGGGGCGCTGATCCTTCCGGATTTTTTATGGAATATCTGGGTCTTACGGACAGTGCTTTGAACTTTGGAGGGATCAGAACTAATTTGATACTGCCGTTTATAATAATATGGGCTATTGTCGCCTTTGTTATGTATAAAGGTGTGAGCAAGGGAATAGAGATGATATGCAGGATATGTCTGCCTATATTATTTGTTCTTACTCTTGTGCTTGTAATACGGGGAATAACTTTGCCCGGAGCTGTTGATGGACTTGAATATATGTTTAAGCCTGACTGGGAGGCGCTTAAGGATCCGGGAGTATGGGTAGCTGCTTACGGTCAGATTTTTTACAGTCTGTCTATAGGCTTTGCTATAATGTTGGCGTATGCCAGTTACTTACCGCGAAAAACAGATGTGGTAAACAGTGCGTTTATAACAGCTACAGCGAATCATGGATTCGAAGTATTTGCAGGTATTGGAGTTTTCAGTATTATGGGATTTATGGCCATGCAGCAAGGCGTTTCGGTAGAGGAAGTGGCATCATCGGGCATAGGATTGGCGTTTATGACGTTCCCGACAGCTATAAGCGAACTTCCCGCTCTGAACGCATTGTTTGGAATCTGTTTCTTCGGAGCGCTGCTTACAGCAGGGATAACGTCAATGGTATCGATCCTTCAGGCAGTTGTTTCGGGCTTCCATGATAAATTTGATATAGAGCATAAAAAAGCTGTGACTATTGTTCTTGTTCCGACATTTGTTATCAGCATACTGTTTATTACAGGAGCCGGAATGAATATACTTGATATAGTCGATGCCTTTATCAATAATATAGGTGTTGCATCAGGCGGAGTTATAGAAGTGATTCTTATCACGAGATTCTTTAACCCCGAGAAACTACGTAAAGAGGCCAATGAGTTTTCTAATTTCAGTATAGGTCAGTGGTGGACATACTCTCTGAGAATTGTAACGACGATAGTTCTGGGAGTAATGTTGTTTCTTAATACAAAGGATTTTATTGTTAATGGATACGGTAATTATTCATCTGCTGATGTAAATGTTTTTGGATGGGGATGTATATTGTTTGTCGTTGTTCTTGCAGATTTTCTTACAACAATGAAAGGCAAGGAAGGATATGCGGACCTTGATAAAATCTCACAAAAGGAGGCAGCGAAATGAGTACAAGCGCAATCATTTTGATGGTGATCGGATGTGTTGGATTATGGGGAGGTTTCGCAGTATCGTGCGCCATAGCGTTTAAACACAGTAAAAAAGAAAAATAGTTTCATGGTAAGTGGATTTTAATTCTGACAGTTTTGATACACTCGGTATATAAGTATACCGAGTGTTTTTGTTATACAGTAAGTATGTCAAAAATCGTTTAAATCTCAAAGATCGAGAAAATAAATATAAATATTTTTCAGAAGAGTATTTCTGTGCAATTGGTAATAAATATAAGGTCCGAATGTGTTTACGAATCATGCAAATAATTGTATAATGATGAAGGTTTGGAAAATCATATTAAGGGATCTGATGTTTTCTGATCCCTGAGGAGGAAAATATGTGTATAGCTATACCCGGAAGGGTTATGGAGCTTTCAGACGGTAAAGCAAAAGTAGATTTTAACGGAAATACGGTTGATGTAAATACAGGGCTTGTGGAACCTAAAGTGGGGCAGTATGTACTGGTACACGCGGGCTGTGCCATAGAAGTTATGGAACAGGACAAGGCTCAGGAATTGATAGAGTTGTTTACCGAACTGGAGGAATTACAGTAAAATAATGGATATAAAAGAGATAATTGATTATCTGAAGGCGTATGACGGTAAAAAGTTGAAAATAATGGAAGTATGTGGGACTCATACGGCGGCTATATTTAAAAACGGCATAAGGAGCTTGATATCAGACAGAATAAAGCTGATATCAGGACCGGGCTGTCCTGTATGTGTTACGCCTACAGCATATATAGACAGATGTATAGAGTATGCGTCAAAAGAAAACCATACACTGCTTACGTTTGGGGATATGATGAAAGTACCGGGGGAAAAAGGCAGCCTGTCAGAGGTGAAAGGAAATGGCAATGTGAATATACAGATAATGTATTCACCTTTTGAAGCTATAGATAAGGCAAAAGCAAATCCGGATATCACATATGTTATAGCTGCGGTAGGGTTTGAGACTACTGCGCCTGCATATGCTCTGATGATAAAGGAAGCTCGCCGGGAGGGTATAGAGAATATAAAACTGGTTACAGCTTTAAAAAAGGCTATACCAGCTTTACAGTGGATATGTGAAAACCAAGAGGATGTGGATGGTTTTATATGTCCAGGTCATGTGAGCGTTATAACAGGTAGCCGTGTTTATGAACCTTTGGCCCGATGTTATAATAAGCCTTTTGTGGTAGCGGGTTTTGAAGCTGAACATATACTGGCAGCCATATATAGGATTGTAAGACAACTGGAAAGCGGTGAGGCTAAAGCAGAGAACCTTTATAAAAACGCAGTGAAACAGAGCGGCAATGAAAAGGCGGTAGAAGTCATGGAATACGCTTTTGAAGAAGGTCCGGCTATGTGGCGGGGTCTTGGTATAATAGAAGATTCGGGACTGTATCTTACAGGACCGTTCAGCCGGTATGACGGGGGCAGCAGAGATCTGTATGAAGATATGGAGCTTCCTTCAGAATGTCGATGCGGTGATGTGATAGTAGGAAGAATGAATCCGGATCAATGCCCTATGTTTGGAAAAAAGTGCAGTCCTATGAATCCTTTCGGACCTTGTATGGTTTCATCCGAGGGAGCATGTGGCATATGGTACAGGAATGTTCATTAAGGAGAATTGCGATGAAAATAACTATGGCTCACGGAAGCGGAGGTAAATCTTCTGCTCAGCTTATGAGCGATATATTCGGAAAATATTTTAAAAATGAGATTTTGGACAGAATGGAGGATGCGGCAGTTCTTGATGTAAGCGGTAAAATTGCGTGCAGCACTGATTCATTCGTAGTTACACCGCTGATATTCAGCGGCGGGGATATAGGCAAGCTGTGTGTATGCGGCACAGTCAATGATCTTCTGATGATGGGTGCAGTTCCAAAGTATATAACATGCGGTTTTATCATGGAGGAAGGGCTTGAAACGGGGCTTCTTGATAAAATAGTGGAGTCTATGGCAAGACAGGCTCGTGAAGCCGGTGTTGTTATAGTTGCAGGAGATACAAAGGTTATTGAAGGAAACGGGGGGCTGTATATAAATACGACAGGCATCGGTGAGATACCGGCCGGAAGAAATGTCAGCAGCAGCAACTGTGAACCGGAAGACGTGGTGATAGTGTCAGGAAACCTCGGAGATCATCATGCGTGTATATTGAGCCATAGAATGGAGATTGAAAACCATATAAAAAGCGATTGTGCAGCTTTAAATGACGTTGTGGACAGTCTTTTTGAAAACAGTATAAATGTTAAAACGATGAGAGATGTTACAAGAGGAGGACTTGGTACGGTTCTCAACGAAATTGCCGATAGTTCGGGATGCATGATAGAATTGAATGAAGAAAGTATTCCCGTAGATGATGAGGTAAGAGGATTCTGTGACATCCTTGGTCTTGATCCTCTATATATGGGAAACGAGGGCAAAATGATAGCAGTCGTTTCGGGAAAGGATGCAGATAAAGCTCTTGAGGCTATTAGAAACACGAAGCATGGAAAAAATGCTGAGATTATAGGAACTGTGAAAACGGGGAGCGGAGCTTATATAAAAACAAGACTGGGAGCCACCAGAAGGTTTGATGTGCTTTACGGAGAGGGACTCCCGAGAATATGTTAAATCAAGGAGAGATCTGAGGTATGAGGCTTAAACAAGTAGGGGAGAAGACATATTATATTGAACATGATACCAATATAGGCGTATATATGACAGGCAGGGACAGAGTATGTCTGATAGATACAGGTTCCAAAGGGGACGGAGAGAGCATAGATGAGATCATAAGCAATCAGGGATGGTCTGTGGATTATATAATAAATACCCATACTCATATAGATCATCTTGGAGGCAATGAGTATCTCATGAAAAAATATCATATTCCTGCATATTGTACGGAATATGATATGGCTTTTGCGCATTATTCAGATCTGGAGGCTGCCTATATGAATGGAGGATATCCATGCAGGAGACTTCGCAATATATTTTCTCATCCCGGGATGATAGGATTTGAGTCTATTGAAAGAAATCACTTGGAAGGCATAAGCTGGATATATCTTCCGGGGCATACATTTGGAATGATAGGATTGAAAACTTCCGATGACATCTGGTTTTTGGCTGATTCATATCTCAGCAGAAAATATCTGCAAAAACGAAGTTTCGGATATCTTTATGATGTAGAAGGATATTTGAATACACTGAAATGCATAAAAACTCTTGAGGGAGTCCTTTTTATACCGGCCCATGGTGTAGCTGAAAAGGATATAACAGAGATATCAGATTTGAATACAGCCAATATAATGAAAATGATTGGAATGATAAAAGATATATGTACCGAGTATATGTCTATTGACGGTATTCTGAAAAAAATGTATGAAAAAATGGGCATGAGATCAACTGTTTCTCAGCATGCGTTGCTTTCATCTACAGCAAAAAGTTATATAACTTATCTTCAGGATAGAGATGAGCTTGAATGTAGATTCATAGACAATATAATGATGTGGAAAGCTAAGTGATCATTTTTTGTTAAGATAATCTTTCATGATAGAGACTGAAGCGCTGCATCCAAGTCTGTCGGCGCCGGCTTCTATCATTTTTAATGCATCTTCAAGAGTTTTGATGCCTCCGGAAGCCTTGACCTTTACATTGTCTGAAGAAGATTTTGCCATCAGTTCAACGTGATGTGGGTAGGCTCCTCCTTCGCTGAAGCCTGTGGAAGTTTTTACAAAATCAACTCCTGTTGATGAGGCTATTTCGCATGCCTTTATGATCTCATCATTTGAAAGAAGGCATGTTTCAAGGATAACTTTGATCTGTGCGTTTTGTTTATGACACAGATCTGACAGCATAGACAGTTCATTTTCTATATAGTCATATCGGCAGTCTTTCAATGCACCGATGTTTATGACAATATCTATTTCATTTGCTCCATCTGAAAGAGCGTTTTCTATTTCGAAAGCTTTGGCTTCAGTAGTCATAGCGCCGAGAGGAAATCCGGCTACTGAGGTTATTTTTACATGGGTATTTTTAAGATTTTCGGCGGCAGTTTTTACGTAACAGCTATTGATACATACGGAAGCAAAGTCATATTCAGCGGCTTCTTTGCAGAGTTTTTTTATATCCGCTTGTGTTGATTCAGGTTTTAAAAGTGTATGATCAAAGTATTTGCTGAACTTTTTCATGTCAATATCCTCTTTTCTCTTGTTATAATGGTCTATGTAGTATATCATAATTGCTAAAACATTGCATTGCTTTATATTAGCATGTATAATATATTGTTAAATAATGACCGGTAAAATATGTTTTTATCAGCATTTTAAATAAAAAAATATAGGAAGTGATTATTATGAAAATACCTGAAATGTTTCAGCAAAAAAAACCTGTTTTTTCTATGGAGATTTTTCCTCCGAAAAAAAAGGCTAATATAGATTCGATTTATGAAACTGTAGAAAAACTGAAAGTGTGTGATCCTGATTTTATAAGTGTTACGTATGGGGCCGGTGGGAGTATGACGGACAATTATACATGTGAAATAGCATCCAATATTAAGAAGCGATTCGGCATAGAGACTCTGGCACATTTAACATGCATAAATTCATCCAGAGAAGATGTTAAAGAGATGATAGGGCGCTTTCAAGCGGCCGATATAAAAAATGTTCTTACCTTGAGAGGAGATATTGTTCCGGATCAGGATATAAAGAAGGATTTTCATCACGCTAATGAGCTGGCTATAGAGGTGCAGAGAAAATGCAATGACGATCTTGAGATCTTAGGCGCATGTTATCCTGAGGGTCATTATGAGAGCAAGTCTTTGGATGAGGATATTCAGAATCTTAAATATAAGATAGGCGCCGGAGTAAAGGTTTTGATATCTCAGCTTTTCTTTGATAATCAGCTTTTTTATGAATTTGTTGGGAAAGCCAGAATGATGGGGATAAATGTACCTGTATCAGCGGGGATAATGCCTATAATAAACTCAAGGCAAATAGAGAGAACGGTCGCTCTCAGCGGGGCGAGTCTTCCTCATGATTTTACAAAGATGATAGGTCTTTATGAAAATAAGCCGGAAGAACTCTTTGAGGCAGGTATTCAGTATGCGTCGGATCAGATAAGAGATCTGATAAAAAGCGGAGTGGATGGGATACATCTTTATATAATGAATAATCCTAAAGTAGCTTTGAGAGTTTATGACAATATAAAGGATCTTTTATAAGGTATTAAGCGATGAATATAGATATAACAGAACCTATTTCCAGAAAGAGATGGCTCAATGCGCTGGGAGCAGGAGATAAAGATGATTATTCTTTGATAGCGAGGCTGGATAAAGCTGAGAAAATTCTGTTTGAGTCAGCAAAACCTAAAGCAGTGTATCGTGTGATGAACAGGAAAGATGTTAGAGTAGAAGGGTTTTCTCTTCAAAAGCATCTCGAAGGATGCCATAAAGTTGCAGTGATGGCTCTTACGCTTGGCATAGGTGTGGATAATGCCATCAGAAAGATGCAGATATCTGATATGGCTGAAGCAGTGATAATGGACAGTGGTGCGTCTGTTTTGGTGGACAGCCTCTGTGATAAGTTTGAAGAATACATCAGAAACAATGTTGATGAATACGTTACTTCAAGATTCAGTCCTGGATACGGGGATTCACCGCTCAGAATGCAGAAGAGTGTTATATCATATGTTGATGGACAGCGAAAGATAGGTCTCAATGTGACTTCAAGTAATTTGATGATACCGAGAAAATCTGTAACGGCGCTGATCGGCCTTTCCGAACATCCGGTAACAGGGCGGCTGGCTACGTGCGGGGAATGTGTTTTAAAAGATAAATGTACACTCAGGAAAGAAGGAAAATTTTGTGGCTATTGATTTTAGAGATAAGATATATATATTAGACGGAGCTATGGGGACCATGCTTCAGAAAGCGGGGATGAATCCGGAAGAAACAACTACTCAGTTTGGATTGAAACATCCGGAAATTTGGTATGACATTTTTACTCAATATATAAATGCAGGAGCGGATATAATATATGCAGGGACGTTCGGAATAAATAAGTTCAAGGCGGATGAGCTTGATATGTCTTTGGAGGAAGCGGTTGTCTGTGCCATGAATGTCGCAGACCGAGCGCGGAATGAGGCGTCAAAAGCTTCGGGAAGAGATGTAAAGATAGCTCTTGGCATAGGACCGCTGGGAGAATTGCTTGAGCCGATGGGTACATTGACTTTTGAGGAAGCCTATGATGCTTTTTCGCAGATCGTGAATGCCGGAAAAAACTGTGGCGCAGATCTTGTGGTCATAGAGACAATGACGGATCTTTATGAGGTGAAGGCGGCTGTACTGGCTGTAAAGGAAAATTCAAAGCTCCCTGTTATGGTATCCATGACTTTTGAGGAAAATGAGAGAACTTTTACTGGAGTCAGCCTTGAGGCGATGGCTCTTACACTTGAAGGATTAGGTGTTGACGCTATGGGAATAAATTGTTCATTAGGTCCGGTAGAGATACTGCCTATGGCAAGAAAGCTCAGGAGTCTTACATCGATTCCGGTGTTTGCTAAACCAAATGCAGGTCTTCCTGATCCTGAAACAGGTAAATACGACATAACCTGCGATCAGTTTATAGACACCATGAAAGAATATATAGACTGCGGAATAAATATGGTGGGCGGCTGCTGCGGAACAACACCTGAATATATATCGGGGATTGCCAGGTACAGAGACAGCCTTGTACAGAAACCGCAGAAAGAAGAAAGTATAAAACATGGTCTCCGTATATGCAGCAGTACTGATGTGGTTACGGTGGATCATGTCACGGTGATAGGAGAGAGGATAAACCCTACCGGAAAGAAAAGGCTTAAACAAGCACTTTTAGAAAAGGATTTTGATTATCTACTTAATCAAGCTATAGAACAGATAGATGCAGGCGCTGAAATACTTGATGTCAATGTAGGTGTCCCATCTCTTGATGATGTTGAAATGCTGCCTGAAGTCATCAAAAAACTTCAGTCTGTAACTGGGCTGCCTCTTCAGATAGATTCGTCAAATCCTAAGGCTATTGAAGCGGCATTAAGGGTGTATAATGGCAAGGCTATTGTAAATTCTGTAAACGGAGAACCTGAAGTTATGGACAGTATATTTCCCATAGTGAAGAAGTATGGGGCGGCAGTTATAGGGCTTACTCTGGACAGCGCAGGTATACCTGACAAAGCTGAGGACCGATTTGCCATAGCACAAAGAATACTTGATAAAGCTCTGGAATACGGAATTCCCAGGGAAGATCTTATAATAGACTGTCTTACTTTGACAGTGTCTGCTCAGCAGAAAGAAGCAGGAGAGACGCTTAAAGCTGTCAGGATGATCAAAGACAGACTCGGCCTCAAAACAGCTCTGGGTGTTTCAAATATTAGTTTCGGATTGCCTATGAGGATTCTGGTGAACAGGACTTTTCTGGCGATGGCTATGGAGTGCGGCCTTGATCTGCCTATAATAAATCCTAATGATGAAGATATGATGTCCGCGGTTTTTGCCTTTAATGTTCTTAAAAATGTAGATGAAAATGCTGTCAGATACATAGAAAGATATGGAGACTGTCAGCCGGAAATTTCTAAAACTGTTAAAAAGAGAGCTGCAGATTCTTCAGATACAAGTTCTTACAGTGATTCGGATATATTTTATTGTATAGAAAAAGGAATGAAAGCTGATACTGTAGCTGCTGTTAAAAAACTTCTTGAAAATCACAGTGAGATGGAGTTGGTAAATGATTTTCTGATTCCGGCTCTTGATAATGTGGGACAGGGGTTCGAAAAAGGAACCATATTCCTTCCTCAGATGTTGCAGGCGGCAACCGCAGCGCAGGCGGGATTTGATATAATAAAAACCAGACTCGCCGAATCAGATAAGGAATCAGTATCACTGGGAGAAGTTGTTATTGCTACTGTAAAGGGGGACATTCACGATATTGGGAAGAATATAGTGAAGGTAATAATGGAAAACTACGGGTATAAGATGATTGATCTGGGAAGAGATGTACCATCCGAGAAAATTGTTGAGACAGTAGTAGAAAAAAATATAAAATTGGTGGGATTAAGTGCATTGATGACAACTACATTAAAAAGTATGGAAGAAACCATAATAGCTGTTAAAACAGCGGCTCCTGATTGTAGGATTATGGTGGGAGGAGCAGTGCTTACAGCTGATTATGCAGAAAAAATAGGTGCGGATTTTTACTGCAAAGATGCTATGAAATCCGTAGAAGCAGCACAGGAGGTATTTGGATGAACAGATTTGGAATGTGGTTTGCTAATTTAATGAGAGGACGGTACGGGACTGATAATTTAAATAGATTTCTTTTGGTTATTGCTCTTATACTTGTGATAGCTGATATGTTTATAAGATGGAGGGTTTTGTATCTGATCGCAGTAATACTGTTGATATATGTATACTGCAGAATGTTTTCGAGAAACGTAAATGCCAGATACAGAGAGAATCAAAAATTTCTCCAGTTGACTGCAAGATTCAGAAAGAAGTCATCGGGGGTAGGAGGATATGCCGGTGGCAGTACATCCAGATGGAATGGGAAAGTAAAGGACAAGGATCATAAGATATTGAGATGTCCGGGCTGCGGTGAGAAACTCAGAGTTCCCAAAGGGGCAGGGAAAATAAATATAAGCTGTCCGCATTGCGGGACTAAGTTTATTAAGAAGGTTTGAACGAGACTGTCAGTAGAAGGAGGAAAATATGCCTACACCTGATCCGGTAGCTTTCTCTGTTTTTGGTATTGATATAATGTGGTACGCGGTTCTGATAACTTCGGGAATGATCATTGCCACAATAATATGCTGCAGACGAGCTCCTAAACATGATCTGACTTCAGATCAGATTCTTAATTTTGTTATAATATGTATTCCCTTGGCAATAATAGGCTCACGGATTTATTATGTGATGTTTAACTGGTCTATGTATTCAGGAAATATAAAAGACATATTAAATATCAGAGCCGGAGGCCTTGCTATACATGGGGGGCTTATAATGGGATTCATCACTGTGATGATACTCTGTTCTATATGGAAAATACGGCCTCTTAATGTATTGGACTTGGCGGCCCCCTGTATAGCTGTCGCTCAGTCTATAGGAAGGTGGGGAAATTATTTTAATTCAGAAGCTCATGGTGGGCCTACTGATCTGCCCTGGGCCATAACTGTAAATGGGCAGTCGGTTCACCCTACATTTTTATATGAGTCTATCTGGTGCTTCTTGTTGTTCCTTTTTCTCATATATATAGATAACAGGCGTAGATTTGAAGGGCAGACATTACTGCTGTACTGCGGGCTGTATTCAGCAGAAAGGTTTTTCGTGGAAGGGCTGCGGACTGACAGTCTTATGATAGGTCCATTCAGGCAGGCGCAGGTACTTAGCGTAACAGTGATAATACTTTGCGTCATTGCATATATTATATTATACAGACGTCATAGTAAAAACAGTTAAAGAAAAAGTCGGAAGTTCCCATATATAAGTTGATATGTGGGAACTTTTTCAATGCCTTCAATATTTTTTGAAATTCTGAAAATCAAAGACGCAGTATTTTAAATGTATCACATTGAAAAAGCCAGAGCAATACTATATAATAAGACACGCAAGTATTGAGACAGAAATGGGCAGATATGTTCATGTTATGAATGAATCACTGGCAAACGCAGTACACAGTTTCTAAAACAGGTGTGGCAGAGGCGTACAATAAATTTAATGAAAGGAAGAAATCTTTAAAGATCAAAGATTTCCGTACAGGTAGAAGATAAAATGAAATTAGGAATCGTAGGTTTGCCTAATGTAGGAAAGAGTACACTTTTCAATGCTATAACAAGAGCCGGAGCAGAGGCGGCCAATTATCCTTTCTGTACTATAGAACCGAATGTAGGGGTAGTCACTGTTCCTGATGAAAGGATCAAGGTTCTTCATGAGGTATATAATTCAAAAAAAACAGTATATGCCACTATAGAGTTCTACGATATTGCAGGACTGGTAAAAGGAGCATCAAAAGGTGAAGGCCTTGGCAATAAATTTCTGGGGCATATAAGAGAAGTAGCCGCCATCGTTCATGTGGTAAGGTGCTTTGATGATGCCAATGTAGTTCATGTAGACGGCAAGATCAATCCGATATCGGATATAGAAACTATAAATACCGAGCTTATTTTGTCTGATATGGAGGTTTTGGAAAGACGTATACAGAAAACGACAAAAAATTTGAAGGGTGATAGAAGTCTTCAGAAAGAATTGGATCTGCTTAAACGTATAGCGGAGTTTCTTGGAGAGGGAAAATCTGCGAGAGCCATGGATCTTACTGAGGAAGAAGCCGAGTTTGTAAAGAATCTTGAACTTCTTTCATATAAACCCGTGATTTATGCAGCCAATGTTTCAGAAGATGACGCAGCTGCCGAGGATAATGAGTATATCAGACAAGTCAGAGATTTTGCGAGGAGTGAGGGATCTGATGTTATTGTGGTATGTGCTAAGATAGAAGCTGAGATGGCGGAGCTTGAGGATGATGAAAAGATTATGTTCCTCGAAGAGATGGGAATAAATGAATCCGGTCTGGATAAGCTTGTAAAAGCTTCATACAAGCTTCTGGATCTTATTTCTTTCCTTACTGCAGGAGAGCCTGAAGTAAGAGCGTGGACAGTAAAAAGAGGAACCAAAGCTCCGGGGGCAGCAGGAAAAATACATACAGATTTCGAGAAGGGATTTATAAGAGCAGAAACAATAGCGTATGATAAATTGATGGAGTGCGGAGGAAACTTGGCAACCGCAAAAGAAAAAGGTCTTGTACGGTCAGAAGGGAAGGAATATATCGTGAAAGACGGAGATGTGATGCACTTTCTGTTTAATGTGTAGAAAACTAAAGATCCCTGAGAATAGGAAATACTTTCTGTGGCAGAATAAGCTTAAAAGGAGAAGTATCTATGAAAGAAAATCTAAAAGAAGCTTTCAGGACATTCCCTCTTGCTAATGCCGCAAAAAGAGAAAAGGGATCTAATGTAGCGATTCCTTCGGAGCAGGATGTGGAAGATGCCAAGGAATGGGTCGATTTTAAAGAAATGTAGAAAAAAACCTTCTGTGAAAAATTTTCTCAGAAGGTTTAAATTTTATTATATGAGAAATATTTACAAAAGACTGCTGCTGAAAAAAACAGTGAAGGCAAATATTATTCCGTAATTACATCTTTGGGTTCTGTGGCAAGTATTAGTTCGGCAGAATCGCCCATAAGGTATACAGTATAGAGTTGTTCCGGATTGTTTTCATGGTTTTTTATGAAATCGCCGGCTTTAATGACCTGTTCTTTTCCATCGACTTGACATGTCATTCTGGCATCTGAACCGAGCGTTGCTTCTTTTGTAACATTTGTGTCGGCAATATAATATCCTTCGTCATAACTGGAACTTGGAACGACTTCTTTTTCTGTTATTGTGACATTATAAGAATCTTCGTTTTTATTAAGTTCCACAGTCCCCAGCATTATCTCGGCTCCGTCAGTAGTAAGCTGCTGGGCATAGTCTGTTCTGAGATAATCGACAGTTATCTCAGGTTCATTAATCGTGTTTCCTGATTTTTCTTCTCCGCATCCTGTAAGAACTGACATTGAGAATATCACTACAGCCAGGAACACGAAACTCAATCCCTTTAATTTGTTCATCATAATTCTCCTATATACGTCTTTGTATGAAATGCTATACTTTACCGATATTCTACACTTAAAAATGAAGCCTTTCAAGAGAATTAAAGAAAATATAAGAAAATTGTAAGAAAGTTTTTCCATTTAGCATTAGTATTTGGTAAAATTGTTATATGAAGTATGAAAAAGTATGTTGCGGAAAATTTATAAAAAGACACAATAGATTTCTTGCTGATGTTGAAATGTCAGGTCGGATTTTCAAAGTACATGTTAAAAACACAGGGCGGTGCAGAGAATTGCTTGTTCCGGGAGCAGAGGTGTTTTTGGAAGATTTTGATGCAAAAATGGGAACTCGGAAGCTCAGGTATTCGCTTATAGGTGTAAGAAAAAATATCTCGAAATATTCTGTAATAGTAAACATGGATTCGCAGGCGCCTAATAAAGTGGTCAGGGAGGCTTTGGAATCCGGAAAACTTGTGCTTCCGTCAATGGATAAGACAGAATATGTGAAAGGTGAGTATAGCTATGGAAATTCAAGGCTCGATTTTTATGTGAAGGATTCAAAAGGCAGAAAAGCGCTTGTGGAAGTAAAGGGTGTGACCCTGGAAAACAATGGAGTAGCAATGTTTCCTGATGCGCCTACGCAGAGAGGTGTAAAACATATAAAAGAACTGATTAAAGCTGCAGATGATGGGTACCGGTCATATGTGATATTTGTCATACAGATGAAAGGTGTGGATATGTTTATTTCTAATGATAAGACACATGAAGATTTTGGACAGGTACTGCGCTTGGCAGATACTGCAGGAGTCAGGATATTGGCTTACGATTGCGTTACAGGAGAAGATTTTCTTTGGCTGGATGAGCCTGTGGCTGTGAAATTATAAAATATAATATCTCTAAATTGAGTTGTTTATGAGAGCAGAACGAAGGAAAGAACGTTCTGCTTTTTTTGTAGAAAATATCATTTTTTTACTTCCGAATTGAACCACTTTAAGGGGAATTGATAAAAATACAATATGGTGCCGTATTCTTTGTTACTGATACGATATATAGTATTGTGGACAGAGTAAATGGAAAAGAATTCTTGTGTATTTTTTATTTTTGGAGTAAAATTAATCATCAGTGGAGTGAATTTGTTGATAAATGGTTTGAAGTGGTTTAAAATGGAGTAAAACAAAAATGGGAGGGAACTAAATAAATGTTTGTAGGCAAATATTACAACTCAATAGACAGCAAGTCGAGAATAATAGTGCCTGCAAAATTCAGAGATGATCTTGAAGGCAGATGTATCATAGCTAAATCTTTGGACAAGTGTCTCACCATTTATCCCAGAAAACAATGGGAGAAATTCGTTGAGGAAAAACTGGATATTCTTCCGACGGGAAACCCTCAAGCCAGAAAACTGAAACGTCATTTCTATTCATCGGCAGCAGAATGTGATGTGGACAAGCAGGGACGGCTTACCATACCGCAGGAACTTAAAGAATATGCAGGAATAGAGAAAGATCTCATCACAGTAGGAAGCGATAAGACCATTGAAATATGGAGCAGGCAGAACTGGGATGATGAACTTGATCCTGACACAGGAGAATTGATGAATGCCAGTGAAGTGGCGGAAAGCATGGAACAATATGGATTTTAATCATGTCCCCGTTCTTTACGAAGAATGTATTTCAAATTTAAAGATAAAAGAAAACGGAATTTATGTTGACGGCACTCTGGGAGGGGGCGGTCATGCACTGGGTATTGCAGAACATCTTGGTAAAGACGGTACTCTCATAGGTATAGACAGAGATACAGATGCAATAGAGGCAGCCGGAAAGAGGCTTTCAGATGTAAGCTGTGCAGTGAAGCTTGTTCATGATACATATTCCAACATAAGAGGAGTGCTGGAAAATCTGGGAATAGACGGCATAAACGGAGCACTTCTGGATATAGGCGTTTCTTCGTTTCAGCTTGATAATAAAGGCAGAGGGTTCTCATATATGCAGGATGCCCCATTAGATATGAGGATGAACAGAGATGATGAATTTTCAGCATATGACGTTGTCAATGGATATGATAAGAATCATCTGGCCGAGATTATAAAAAATTACGGTGAAGAAAAATGGGCATCACGTATAAGTGATTTTATCGTTAACAAACGAAAGAACGGCAAGATAGAAACTACAGGGCAGCTTGTGGATATAATAAAGGCGGCAATTCCGGCATCAGCCAGAAGAGATGGTCCCCATCCTGCCAAAAGGACATTTCAGGCCATCAGAATAGAAGTAAACAGTGAACTGGAGCAGTTGAAACATGCCATAGATGAATTCTGTGACATATTACTTCCGGGAGGAAGGTTATGCATAATAACTTTCCATTCTCTTGAAGATCGCATAGTCAAGGAATCTTTTAACAGAAGACTTAATCCATGTACATGTCCGAAAGAGTTTCCTGTATGTGTCTGTGGAAAAGTGTCTGATATGAAGAAAGTTACAGGAAAACCGATAGTTTCCGGAAAAGATGAACTGAATGATAATCCCAGAGCGAGAAGCGCTAAGCTGAGGGTTATAGAAAAGAAGAGGTATTGAGATGATAGCACCTGAAAGATGGTATGAATATCAAAAAAATTATCAAAAATATGGACTGGATATGAAACCGAAGCCTGAGACCAGGATACGCTCAAGGAGGAAACGGAGCTCCAAAAAGATTACTCTTCCTATAGGAAGCGGAAAAAAAGTGGCGTTTTCCATGGTGTTGGCTGTAGGCATAGCAATGATAGTCTTAATAATAATAACAGCATATACAGCTAATCTCAGATATAATATAAATTCTATGATAAAAGAAAACAGTGCTTTAATGGGAGAGATAGAGAATCTTCAAGTTAAGGTTTACAGTGCCAATAATGTGGATTACATAGAAAGCAAAGCGACAAGCGAACTGAAAATGGCATATCCGAGCGATAAAGACAGGGTATATATAACAAGCGATGATATCCCCGAAGAAGGGTTTTCCGATATAATAAAGGAAAAGGCATATAATTGATCAAAAAAAATATAATATGTCGTAGTTGATGATAATAAAATGTAACTATGGTACCCGGACAGATAAAACTGATAAATATGTCCGGGATCACTTTTTATGTAGAGGGGAGTAAAGTGACGACATTAAATAGCAGTAAAAAAAATTTGATAATAATCTTGATTATTGTTTTTGTCTGCCTTTTGATACTATGCATTAGATTAGGCTGGATACAGATCGTAAAGGGGAGCGAATATTCGGAAAAAGCAGTTGAGCAGCAAACAAGAGACACGCCGATAGAAGCAGAACGGGGAATGATCTATGATACAAACGGCAATGAGCTTGCTGTCAGTGTGACATGTTATACTATATGGGCAAGACCTACGGATGTAAAATCAGGGGAAACTAAGGAAGAGAAGAATGCTAATATAGAAAAGGTTGCCAAAACTCTCTCACAGACACTGGAACTTGATTATGAGGATGTGAAAGAACAGGTAACTAAAGAACAGAGCATAGTCAAAATAAAAAAAGGTGTAGACAAGGATACCGCTGATAAAATAAGAGAAGCTAAACTTTCTGGTATTGAAATAGCGGAAGATACGAAACGAAGTTATCCTTTGGGAGCTTTTGCATCCCACACTCTTGGAACAGTAACAGATGATAACTCAGGTCTTTCGGGATTAGAGTTGCAGTATAATACATATTTGAGCGGCGTTTCGGGAAGGTGGATAAATTATACTGACACCAGTGGAAACAGGCTGTCTTACGGAAAAGAAAAGTATTATCAGGCAGAGGACGGATATAGTATAGTGACTACTATAGATCAGGTGATACAGCATTATACGGAAAAGGCTATAGCGCAAGTTCAGGAAAAGACCAGTTCCAAAAGAGTCATGGCTATAGTTATGAACCCCAAAAACGGAGAAATACTGGCTATGGCACAGACTCCTGAGTTCGATCTGAATGATCCTAAGACACCTCTTGATAAAGAAGAACAGAAAAAGCTTGAAAAGATGTCTGACAGTGAAAAAGTAGCATATTGGAATAAAATGTGGAGAAACTCATTAATATCGGACGTATATGAGCCGGGATCCACATTTAAACTTCTTACAACTGCTATAGCTCTTGAGGAGGGTATTACTGATCTTGATGCTACGTTTACTTGTACGGGATCTGTAGTAGTAGCAGGTCAGACTATCCACTGCTGGAGGAGTGAGAATCCGCATGGAACTCAGAACCTGAAACAAGCAGTCGGTAATTCATGCAACCCTGTTTTTGTCAAGTTGGCAACTGATATAGGTATAGATAAATTCTATAATTACATGGCAACCTTTGGTATAACAGGAACAACAGGTATAGATTTTCCCGGTGAAGGTACTGCTATCTTGCAGTCAAAGGAAACGGCGGGTCCTGTTGGTCTTGCTACCATAGGATTCGGGCAGGGTGTTGCGCTGACACCTATACAGTTGATAACAGCTGTAAGCGCCTTCGGAAATGAAGGAAAACTGATGGAACCGCGGCTTGTCAAAGAACTCAAGGATTCCGACGGCAATACAGTAGAAAAATTTGATGAAAAGGTAGTAAGACAGGTGGTATCTAAAGAAACTGCTGACGAGATATGTGATATAATGCAGTTTGTAGTAGATGAAGGCGGCGGCGGAACTGCTGCCGTTGAAGGATACAAAGTCGGAGCAAAGACCGGTACAGCTGAGAAAGTAAAGGAAGACGGTTCGGGATACAGTGGAGATACTTATTCTTCCTGTATTGCCATGGCGCCTATGGATGATCCCCAGATTGCAGTCCTTGTAATAGCCGACAGTCCTGAAGGTGTAAGATACGGAAGCGTTACTGCTGCTCCGGGAGTGCAGCAGATCCTTTCGGATTCGCTGAGATATCTCAATATTTCTCCTGATGAAGAAAGCCAAAAGGAAGCAGATAAAGAAAAAGTGGAAGTGCCTGACGTAGTAGGCCAGCAGATAAGTGAAGCCATTGGAATATTGGCCGGTGATTCATTGTCTTATGATACAGATGAGGATGCTGCAGCTGAAAGTAATTTCATAGTTACTAAACAGTATCCTGCGGCAGGAACTAAAGTAAAAAAAGGCAGTAAAATTTATTTATATAAATAAGCAGGTATATATGGATAAAATATCAATAGACGCTGTTGTTAAAGCAGTAAACGGTTCTTTAATAAAAAAGTGCGGTGAAAATTTCATAACAGGAGTCAAGCATGATTCGCGTGAGTGCGGGGCCGGAGATATGTTCGTTGCTGTGTCGGGAGAGAAACAGGACGGCCATAAATACATACCTCAGGCATTAAGATCCGGGTGCAGAACTGTTTTGGTATCTCATCAAAATGGATGGCCGGATGATGTGGATGCAATAGATTTTAATGTTATAGAAGTAGATGATACTGTTTATGCCATGGGAGAGCTGGCTAAATACTATCTTGATACTTTAGATCTCATAAAGATTGCAGTTACTGGAAGCGTGGGAAAGACTTCCACAAGGGATATGATATACTATGTCCTGAAAGAAAAATTCTCATGTGGAAGAAATATGAAGAATTTTAATAATGATATAGGTCTTCCGCTTTCAATATTTCAATTTGACAGCAGTATGCAGGCTGCTGTACTCGAAATGGGTATGGACAAATTCGGAGAGATTGACAGACTGGCAGAAATAGTGAAACCTCACATAGCAGTTATAACAAATATCGGAGTTTCACATATAGAAAATCTGGGGAGCCGTGAAGGTATATTCAAAGCTAAGATGGAAGTGACAAAACATATAACTTCTTATAAGGGGAATCCCGGAACACTGATATTTCCGTGGGATGGAGAATTTTTGACCAGAGAAAACACAGAAGGCCAATATAGTCAGATAGTAGTGGGATCGGATGGAAAAAGTGATTATATAATATCCCATATTGATGATTTTGGGTTAAAAGGTATACAGTTTACTCTTGAGCATATGGAAAAAAACAGAAAGATCAGGATCCCTGTTCCAGGAAGGCATAATGCTGTAAATGGAACACTGGCGTTAGCTGTTGGTGATCTTCTGGAAGTTTCTGAAGATCAGGAGAACATAGGCCTTTCAAAGGTTGAACTTACGGGGAGCAGGCTTAAATGCCTTGAAAATCATGGAGTTACGGTTATTGATGATACTTATAATGCAAGCCCGGATTCCATGAAAAGCGCAATGAAAGTTCTGGAAAAAAGCCCCTGCAGCGGCAGTAAAACAGCAATACTTGGAGATATGTATGAACTTGGAGAGCAAAGTCAGAGACAGCATTTGAGCGTCGGGCTTTTTGCAAGAGGACTTCGTATAGATAAAGTGATAGCTGTGGGCTGTATGGCAAAGTATATAGCTGAAGGGGCTTCAGGAGGAAAGCCTGAGGCTATCTATTTTGAAAAAAAAGAAGATTTATATGATAAAATGAATCAACTGATAGGTCCTGGGGACATAATCTTAGTTAAAGGTTCCAGAGCAATGAAGATGGAACAGATAGTAGAAAAAGTTTTAAAAATTTAGGAGACGCCATGAGTTACATTAATATCGGAATAATTATTATAATAGCGTTTATAATCTCTGTTGTTTTGACAAAGCTGGAGATTCCTATTTTGAGGGCTAAGGCGGGACAGAATATAAGAGAAGATGGTCCTCAGTCCCATTTGTCTAAAGCGGGTACTCCCAGTATGGGAGGTATAGCCATAATAATAAGTGCAGTGGCAGCCACTCTTATTGCGGGTCTTGTGTGGGGTGGCAGTGTATCAGATATGCTGGTTATTCTTTTCGTATTTCTGGGATTTGGATTTATAGGTTTCTTTGATGATTATCTTAAGGTTATAAAGAAAAATAATCTGGGGCTGCGAGCATATCAAAAATTCGGTCTGCAGATAGTTATATCTGTTGCTTTGGCAGTATTTCTCGCCAACTACGCCCAGGGAAGCACTAATGTATATATTCCAATAGCTGATGTTTATGTGGATTTTGGCATATGGTATATTCCTTTTATTGTTTTCGTGGTACTGGCCATGACGAATGCTGTGAATTTAACTGATGGACTTGATGGGCTGGCTTCAGGTGTTACAGCTCTTGTTACGCTGTTTTTCTCAGTGGGCGGACTTACTTATGGAATAGCTTCAGGAACATATTTCTGTGCGGCTGTCTGTGGGGGATGCTTGGGATTTTTGGTTTTTAATAAGAACCCGGCTAAGATATTTATGGGTGATACAGGTTCATTGGCGCTGGGAGGCGGTCTGGCAGCGGCGGCAATAGTCATGAAAATGGAGCTGCTTCTTCCTATAGTAGGACTTATATATGTGATAGAAGCGTTGTCTGTAGTGCTTCAGGTGGGTTATTTCAAACTGACTAAAGGAAAGAGGATTTTTAAAATGGCTCCGATACATCATCACTTTGAAAAGTGCGGATTTAAGGAAGTTCATGTAGTTATAGCATTTTGGATATTTACAGTCATATGCTGTGTAATAGGTTTGGGAATTATTTAAATATTCGTTAGGTTAGGAGAAGGTACAATGTCAAAGGGAAACGTAACAGATATAACAAATAAGAAAATACTTGTAGTAGGCATGGGCAAATCAGGAAAAGCAGCAGCGCAGGCGATGGTTAAACTCGGAGCTGATGTATCGGTTCAGGATAATAAAGCAGAAGACAGCATAGACTCCCAGCTTTTGGCTTTTCTCAGAGACAAGTCAGTAACATGTTATCTGGGCTGTGAACCTGATGATATGAGTATATTCGATATGCTTATACTCAGCCCGGGAGTATCTCCCGAATTGAACTTTATAAAAAAAGCAAAGACTGCAGGTGCTGAGATAATCGGTGAACTTGAGATTGCGTATCGAATAGGAAGCGGCCAATATGTAGCTATAACCGGTACTAACGGTAAGACTACCACTACTACGTTAGTGGGAGAGATATATAAAGAGGCAGGTAAGAAGACTTATGTGGTCGGCAATATAGGGGTAGCTGTCATATCAAAGGCTTTGGCAGCAGAAGAGGACAGTTGGCTTATAACAGAAACAAGCAGCTTTCAGCTTGAGACAATAAAGGATTTCAGACCTGAAGTATCAGCAATTTTAAACTTGACTCCTGATCATATAGACAGACATAAAACCATGGAAAATTATGGAAGAGCTAAGGCCGCAGTTTTTAAGAATCAGACTCCTGATCAGTATTGCGTAGTAAATTATGATGATAAAGAATGCCTTGGGCTGACGGAAAACTGTAATGCCAAAGTAGTTCCTTTCAGCCGGAAGACAACTCTTGATTTTGGCGTTTATGTAGATGGAGATACGATAATAATAAAAGATGAAGATGGAAAAATAACAGAGATCTGCAGACCTGTTGATCTGCAGATACCAGGAGCACATAATTTGGAGAATGCTCTTGCGGCTTGTGCTATAGCGTATTTCGGAGGAATAGAACCGGAAGTGATCGGAAAAGTTCTAAGAGAATTCAGAGGAGTGGAACATAGAATAGAACTTTGTAATACTATAGATGATATAAGGTTTGTCAACGACTCTAAAGGAACAAATCCGGATGCATCCATAAAAGCTATAGAAGCCATGAAGGAAAATATAATACTTATAGCGGGAGGATATGATAAAGATGCTTCTTTTGATGAATTTGTAAAAGCCTTTGAAGGAAGAGTAAAAACTCTTCTTCTTATGGGGAAGACCGCAACAAAAATAAAAGAGGTCGCTGAAAAAGAAGGATTTACCAATTCTATAATATTAAAAGATATGGAAGCTTGTGTAAGGGAAGCTTACAGAATAGCTCAGCCCGGGGATGTTGTGCTGCTTTCGCCTGCATGCGCCAGCTGGGATATGTATACGAGTTTTGAACAGAGAGGAAAGCATTTTAAAGCTTGTGTTCAAGCTTTGGAAAGGTGACGAACATAATTGGAAAGAGCAGAAAAGAAGGTTAAGAAAAACAGAAAAAAAATAAAACTTAAATCAGGGGACTTCTGGCTGATGCTTTTTACATTAATGCTGGTGATATTCGGACTGATAATGGTTTTCAGTGCAAGTTATTATTATTCAATAAGTCAGGACGGGACTGCATACAGTTATCTGCTGAGGCATGGCATGTGGGTGATTATAGGGCTGGGTGCCATGATATTCGGCGCAGCCTTTGATTACAGAAGGTATAAAAAATTGGCTATACCTGTTTGTATCCTAAGTGTCATTTTGCTCATATTGGTTTTGACTCCGCTCGGCCAGACTACAAACGGAGCTACGAGATGGCTGAGGCTGGGGCCGATTACTATAATGCCGGGAGAAATAGCTAAGCTGGCGGCTATATTATTTGTAGCATGGTTTTTAAGTGAAGACACTAATCGCATAAAGTCCATATTGAGAGGCATATTGCCTCTCATTGGAGTTGCAGGTGTATATGGCGGGCTTATAATAATGCAGCCTAACTTGTCCACAGCTATAACAGTATGTGGAATTATCATAGCCATGATGCTTGTAGCAGGACTGAAATGGCGGTATGTTGTTACTGCCGGAGGTGTAGGGATAGCAGGTATACTCAGCATAGTGCTTTTTATGAAGGATAGCTATTGGTATACAAGGTTGACCAGCTTTACAGATCCTTTTGCCGATCCTCTCAATGAAGGTTATCAGGCAGTTCAGTCACTTCTGGCTTTAGGATCAGGAGGTTTGTTCGGTGTGGGGCTTGGTAAGAGCGTGCAGAAAAACCTGTATCTTCCGGAACCTCAAAATGACTTTATTCTTGCCATAATAGGCGAAGAACTCGGCTTTGTAGGACTTCTTTTGCTTATAGTTCTGTACTGTCTTTTTATATGGAGAGGTACACATGTAGCTATAAATGCGCCGGATCAGTTCGGTATGCTGCTGGCATCGGGAATAGTTCTCATGGTAGCCATACAAGTTATTTTGAACATAGCGGTGGTAACATCATCTATGCCTCCTACAGGAATAAATCTGCCTTTCATAAGCTACGGCGGAAACGCATTGCTTATATTCATGTTTTCCGCAGGAGTACTGATAAATATATCAAGGCATGGGCCGAAAAATATGGGAGTGAATTAAATGAAAGTAATAATGACTTGTGGAGGTACAGGAGGCCATATATATCCTGCCATAGCCATCGCTGATGAGATAAAAAAAAGAAAGCCCGATTCCCGGATACTTTTTGTAGGCTCTGAAATAGGGCTGGAAAGCACACTGGTTCCGGAGAACGGATATAATATTGAACTTATATCGGCAGATGGATTTAACAGACAACATCTTTTGAAAAATATTGAAGTCATGAAAAAATTGAGGAAAGGGGGCAGACGCTCCCGTGAAATACTTAAGGAGTTCAGGCCTGATGTGGTCATAGGCACCGGCGGCTATGCCAGTGCTCCGATAATGAAGGCGGCTCAGAAGATGGATATACCTACTTATGTCCATGAGCAGAATGCTGTTCCCGGAATGGCTAACAAATTGCTGGAAAAGAATGTAAAAAAGCTTTTTTTGGGATTTGAAGAGGCATCCAAATATTTTAAATATCCAGAGAAACATGTGGTTGCAGGAAATCCTGTAAGGAGTGAATTCATTACGACGAGCAGAGAAGAGGCAAGGGCTGAACTTGGTTTTAAACCAGCTGACTTTGTTCTGCTGGCTTTCGGAGGCAGTCAAGGCGCTGGCAGGGTAAATAAAGCTATGCTTAAAATAATAGAAACTTTTAATGGTGTAAAAGATTTTAAGATATGTCTTGCCACAGGAGGGTATTATTACGACGCTATAAATAAAGAGCTTGAAGACAAAGGTATAAAAGTAGAAAACAATGTCAGAATAATGGAGTATATTTATGATATGGCTAAATATCTGGCCGCATCTGATCTGGTCATAAGCAGAAGCGGGGCGCTTACAGTGGCTGAAGCTACTGTCTGCGGCAAACCGGCTATCTTCATACCATCGCCTCTTGTAACAGGTAATCATCAGTTTTTTAATGCAAAGGCAGTTGCTGATAAAGGCGGAGCTATAGTGATAGAAGAAAAGGAACTTAATAATGATAAGCTGGTGTCTGAAATACTTAAACTCAAAAATAATTCAGGAATATTAAAAGATATGTCAGAAAAAAGTCGCTCATGTGCGCCTTTAAAGGCAACAAAAATAATATGTGATAATATAATGGGTTCTGAAATAAGACAGTAAACAGTAACGATAAAGACACCTCCGACATATTATAGAATATGGTTCGGAGGTGTTTTTTTTGAGTGATTATCATGTAAAGGGCGGCAATCGGCTTTCGGGTGAAGTGAAGATCTCAGGGGCAAAAAACGCGGTGCTTCCTATACTTGCAGCGTCTGTCATTACTAAAGGGGAGAATATATTTACTATGTGTCCTGATATATCGGATGTAGAAAGCATGGTAAAGATATTGAATGCTCTGGGCTGCAAAGTAATCCGTGACGGAGATACTTTGTGTGTCAATGCATCGTATCTTTCTGAATGCAGGATACCGGATGAGCTGATGAAAGAGATGCGTTCCAGTGTCTTTCTGGCAGGATCACTTCTGGCCAGATGCGGTGAAGCTGTTATAAGTAATCCGGGAGGCTGCAGGATTGGAGAAAGACCTATAGATCTTCATATAAAAGGCCTTAGAAAGATGGGAGTACATGTAGTACATACAGCAGAGACTATAAAGCTGCAGGCGGAAAATTTAAAAGGAGCCCATATCAGTTTGGATTATCCCAGTGTGGGTGCGACGGAAAATCTAATGCTGGCGGCAATGGCCGCTGAAGGTGTCACAAGAATAGAAAATAGTGCCAGAGAGCCGGAGATCATCGATCTGCAGCAGTATATAAATCGCTGCGGAGGATGCGTGAAAGGAGCTGGTACTAATGTGATAGAAGTGATAGGCGGTAAAGATCTCAAGGGATGCGAACACAAAATAATTTCTGACAGAATAGAAGCGGGCACGTATCTTTTGATGGCTCTGGCTACGGAAGGAGAGATACTTCTTAAAGAGACTGACCGCAGGTTAATAGCTCCACTTATATCAATCCTGGAGCAGAGCGGTTATGGCATAGGATACAGTAAAAATGAAATATGGGCGAAAGCCAGTGGAAGCGAACATGTGAGATGTCATATACATACAGCTCCTTATCCGGGATTTCCTACGGATTTGCAGCCTCAGCTTACAGCTTTTCTCACTAAAGCCGGCAGAGGATCGTCAGTAGAGGAAAATATCTTTGAAAACAGAATGGAATATGTAAAACAGCTGAAAAAAATGGGGGCGGATATTGAAATATCCGAAAAAAAAGTTATAATAAATAATAACAATATATTGTGTGGCACAGATGTCAAAGCCGAAGATCTCAGGGGAGGTGCGGCTCTTATTATTGCAGGTCTCATGGCTGAAGGAGATACTGTCATAAGAAACACTAAATATATTAAAAGGGGATATAGCAAATTAGAAGAAAAGATAAGACTGTTAGGCGGAGAAATTAGAGAAAATGAGAAGTGATAACCGTACGGAAAAAATGGCGAAAAAAAAGAAGCGGCGTAAAAAACATTATCTGCTGAGATTTATATTGTTTATCATGATATGTACAGGGTTATATTTTGCGTCGCATATCGATTATTTTGACGTAGACGGTATTGCAGTAGTAGGGAATAAAGAAATTTCGGATGAAGAGATAATAAAGCTTTCAGAGCTTAAGACAGGAATGAATCTTTTTGATGTGCATCCATGGTTTGTCCAGAGAAAAATAAAGAAGAATCTTTATGTAGAAGACGTGGATGTAGACAGAAAGCTTCCCGATAAGATTGAAATACATGTTACTGAGCGCAGCGGCAAGGCACAGTTTGTCAAAGGAAAGAAATATTTGATTACTGACAATGATGGAATGGTGCTTGAGGTGGCTGAAGAAGCTCGGGAAGTCACTCTTGTGGAAAATGTAACTGTTAAGAACGCTGAACTCAAGAAAAATATAGAAGTAGAAGAGACAGGCATATATGATAAGGTAATGGAGCTTATCAAGACTACAGAGGAGAACGATCTTTATTTTAAAAAGATAAAAATCGAAAAAAATAATGTAGAAGCATATGTTTATGATGATCTTGTATGCAAAGGAAAATATGATAATGTATTGGAAGCGATAAGATCAGATGCTTTGAGAACGGTTATTTACAACTTATATCAGAAAAGCGTGGAAAGCGGTGTTATCAATATAAGCAGTAATAATTATTGTTCCTTTACGCCATAAAATTTGTATGTTATAATGTAAATGTTTATTACGTAGGAATATGGAATATCGTTTTTGACGATATGACAGGCAACCGTGTAAACCGGGGCCTGTTCTTAATTTAAAAAAATGCTTTTAAAATTTGCATTTTCAAACTATGAAGTATAAAAATATAGGAGGTACCTCTGGATGTTACAATTTGAGATGAATGACTCGACGCTGCAGACGATAAAAGTAATTGGTGTCGGTGGCGGCGGATGTAACGCAGTTAATAGGATGATAGACGGAGGCATGAAAGGCGTTTCTTTCATAGCCGTAAATACAGACAAGCAGGCTCTTGCTAAGAGTAAGGCCGAAACCAAAATACAGATAGGTGAGAAGCTTACGAAAGGTCTGGGGGCGGGAGGAAATCCTGAGGTAGGTCAGAAATCGGCAGAAGAAAATCTGGAAGATCTTGAAAAATTCATCGCAGGTTCTGATATGATCTTTGTCACATGCGGAATGGGAGGAGGTACCGGTACCGGAGCAGCTCCTATAATAGCTAAGATAGCTAAGGATATGGGGATTTTGACCGTGGGTGTTGTTACAAAGCCTTTCAGATTTGAAGGAAAGAAGAGAAGTGAACATGCTGAACTTGGAATAAAGTTTCTTAAAAAGTATGTTGATTCTCTCGTAGTGGTTCCTAATGATAAACTACTTGAGACTGTTCAGGAACAGACCTCTCTTTTAGAGGCTTTTGAACTCGCCGATGAGGTTCTCAAAAAAGGTGTTCAGGGTATTTCCGATATCATAGTTGATGATGCCCTTATAAATCTTGACTTTGCCGATGTTACTACGATTATGAAGGATAGAGGAATCGTACATATGGGAGTGGGAGTCGGAAAAGGCGAGGACAAGCTCAACGATGCGGTCAGAGATGCTATTGACAGCCCTCTTCTTGAAACCAAGATATCGGGAGCAAGAGCGGTTCTTATCAATATAACAGGCGGCAGGGATCTTACCATGTTTGATGTGGACAAAGTCGCAAGTCAGATTGATGAAGAAGCTGATAAAAATGCTATAATTATTTTGGGAGCGTCCATCAAGGAAGATCTGCAGGATGAAATATCAGTGACGGTAATTGCTGCCGGATTTGAGAAAAGCAACAGTGATTTGCTTAACAGTTCTGTTATCCCTGGAACAAGTCCTCTGGAAAACAGCACAAATGTGGAAGAACCACAGGAACAGAAGACTGCGGCTGCTGAGGATGATGTTTACAAAGGATCGTCACGCATTGACATTCCTACTTTCTTGCAGAGATAGAGAAAGGAAAAGAGTATTCCAATAGCCGGTTATGACCGGCTATTGTTCTGATTTCATAAATAATGAAAATTATTACGTCAAAGAATAATTCTATATACAAAAAAGCTCTCAGGCTTTTAAAAAAGAAATACAGAGATGAAACAGGCATGTATCTTCTTGAAGGCGTTAAACCTCTCGAGGATGCGTTTTATATGGATGTAAAAATAAAAACGGTATTTTTGCGTGAAGGAACGGAAAACAGACCGGTTTTTACGGAAACGGATACTATTATTCTGAGCCGTGATTTATTTAACAGGCTTTCTGATACTGAGTCGTCTCAGGGGATAATAGCTGTTGCTGAGAAATATTCGTATGATAATAAAAGTTTTTCTGAATCTGTTAAAGATGGTAATATATTGATCATGGATAGGTTGCAGGATCCGGGGAATATAGGGACGATAATAAGGACTGCCGAGGCTGCAGGTTATAAGGGAATTATCATGATGCGAGGGAGCGGAGATGTGTATTCGCCAAAGGTTGTAAGAGCTGCGGCAGGATCACTTTTCAGAATGCCTGTCATAAATGCAGACACAGTTGCTGAGGCGACAGAGCTGATTAAGATTACAGGGAAAAAAATGGTCGTTACATGTTTTGATACGGATGTCAGTTGTTTTGATGTTGACCTTACATCGAATGTTGCTGTTGTTATAGGCAACGAAGGACAAGGTGTAAGGGATGATTTTATAAACAGCGCAGATTTAAAAATAAAGATCCCTATGGAGGGATCTATAGAGTCGCTTAATGCGGCGGTGGCTGCCGGCATACTTATGTACCAGTCACAAAAGATAAATTTTAAATGAGAGGTAGATAAAATGCAAGCTCAGTTGAACAAGATTTTAGAAGAGGTGAAGGTACAGCTTAAAGAAGCGTCCACGCTGGCTCAGACTGATGATATAAGAGTCAAGGTTTTAGGAAAGAAAGGCAGACTTACAGAAATCCTAAGAGGGATGGGCAAACTGTCTCCTGAAGAGCGAAAAGAAACCGGTCAGATGGCCAATAAGGTCAGAGCCGAAATAGAAAAGCTCCTGGAGGAAAAATTTGAAACTGTGAAAGAAGCAGCAAAGGAAGCGCAGTTTAAAATTGAAAGACTTGATGTGACCGAGCCTGGAAAAGAAATAAATCTCGGAGTTAAACACCCTCTTACCATAACTATAGAGGAAGTTTCAAAAGTTTTCATGAATATGGGATTTTCAATAACAGAAGGTCCCGAGGTTGAAACGGTGTTCAATAACTTTGACGCATTGAATGCCGGACCTAATCATCCGTCAAGAGATATGACCGATACTTTTTATATAACAAAGGATACACTGCTGAGAACTCAGACTTCGCCGGTACAGGTGAGAACACTGCTTAAGCAGGATCCTCCTATAAAAGTTGTTTCTCCGGGGAGATGTTTCAGATGTGATACCCCTGATGCCACTCACTCACCTATGTTTCATCAGATAGAAGGTTTGGTGGTAGATGAAGGGATCACGATGGCTGATTTGAAAGGAACTCTTGACAGTTTTGCAAAACAGCTTTTCGGTACAAGTACAAAAACTAAATTCAGACCTCATCATTTCCCATTTACGGAGCCGAGTGCCGAAATGGACGTATCATGCTTTAAATGCGGCGGGAAAGGATGCAGAGTGTGTAAAGGAAGCGGATGGATTGAAATATTAGGCTGCGGCATGGTGCATCCGCATGTGCTGGAAGTAGGCGGTATTGATACGGAAAAGTACACCGGATTCGCTTTTGGTATGGGAGTGGAGAGAGTTGCTATGCTCAAATATGGCGTCGATGATATAAGATTATTTTATGAGAACGATATGCGCTTCATAAATCAGTTCAAATAGGAGGGTTAATAGATGTTAGTTCCAATAGAATGGCTGCGAGATTATATAGATCTGGATGTTACTACAGAAGAATTCTGTGACAGGATGATCATGTCAGGGTCTAATCTGGAAACCTGTGAGCATTTCTGTGAGGAAATGGAAAATGTAGTGGTAGGAAAGATCGAGAAAATAGAAAAACATCCGGACGCTGACAAGCTTGTTATCTGCAGTCTCAATGTAGGTAAGGATGAGCCGGTTCAGATAGTTACGGGAGCTCCTAATGTATTTGAAGGCGCACTTGTTCCGGTGGCTCTTCATAAGAGCAGGATACCGGGTCCTCTTCATGGTCAGCCGAAGCAGGAAGGCGGAGTGAAGATAACAAAAGGAAAGCTTCGTGGCGTAGAATCATTTGGTATGCTTTGTTCTGCCGGGGAGCTGGGTTTTGAAGATAAAGTTGTGCCGGTAGCTCATAAAGAAGGCATATGGATACTTGAAGGCGATTACAGTATAGGGCAGGATTTTGCAGAAGCTCTGGGGCTGAAGCAGGCTGTAGTTGATTTTGAGATAACGCCTAACAGACCTGATTGTTTAGCCATGGTGGGGATGGCAAGAGAAGCAGCAGCCACATTTAAAAAGCCTTTTGCATATCCTGATACAGATATAAAAGAAGAAAATGGCGAGGGAAAAACAAAGGATTACATATCTGTAGACATAAAAAATCCTGAAAGCTGCAAAAGATACGTGGCGAGAGTCGTTACAGATGTAAAAGTGGAACAATCTCCGTGGTGGCTTCAGAAAAGGCTGATGTATGCCGGAATGAGACCTATTAATAATATAGTAGATATAACCAACTTTGTTATGCTTGAATATGGACAGCCTATACATGCTTTTGATATTAACCAGGTGAAAGGAGGCAGGATCATAGTTGAAAACGCCTCAGAAGGCGAGAAATTTGTTACACTGGATAATAATGAGAGAACAATGACAAAAGATATGCTTCTGATAAAAGATGCCGAAAGAGGGATTGCTATAGCGGGAGTAATGGGAGGTCTGAATTCAGAGGTAGAAGAGGATACAACTACAATAATAGTAGAGTCGGCAAATTTCAGCGGCGACAGTGTGCGAGCCACATCCAAGAAACTTGGACTTCGTACAGAGGCTTCTTCAAGATTCGAAAAAGGAATCGATCCAAATCTTTGTGAGGTTGCTGCAGACAGGGTCTGCAGACTGATAGAGCTTATCGGAGCAGGAAAAGTCTGCAAGGGAAGCGTGGATAATTATCCTTCCCCTGAAATTTCAGAAAAAATAGACATAAGAGTAGACAGGATAAATCATGTTTTGGGAATAGAGCTTTCCAGAAAGGAAATGGTTGATATTCTTGAAAGCCTTGAAATAAAAGTGAGCGGAATAGGTAACACAATGACGGTAACACCGCCGACTATAAGACAGGATCTTGTGGCTGAAGAAGATTATATTGAGGAAATTGCAAGGATATATGGATACGATAAGCTTCCTGTTACATTGCCTAAAGGTAATTGTGAGGCGGGGATATCATATGAAAGAGCACTCAGGGATCTTACGAGAAATTCACTTTGCGGAATGGGGCTTAATGAAATACAGACTTATTCATTTGTGAGTCCTAAGGGTGTGGATAATGTCAGAATAGACGAGGATGCATGGGAAAGAGCATTTGTTAAGATCATAAACCCTTTAGGTGAAGAAAATTCAGTGATGAGAACGATACTTACCCCGAATATGATGGAGGTTCTCGCAAGAAATTATTCAAGAAATATCGATAAGGTAAAGGCATTTGAAATAGGAAATACATTTATGGCCAATATGCTGGACAGCGATGCTTTGCCTGATGAACAGTATTCACTATGTATAGGTATGTATGGAAAAGACGAAGACTTTTTCAGCTTAAAAGGCGTAATTGTTGAGCTTTTAAAAGTTTTAGGAATCAAGGAGGCTGTATTTGAGGCCGAGTCTCAGTACGGCGTTTACCATCCGGGAAGATGCGCAAGAATTGCTGTATCATCAGAACGAAAGAATGAAGACGGAGAGGCTCTTTTCGATGAGTTGGGAATAATGGGTGAGATACATCCGGATGTAGCGGAAACTTACGGTATGGATGGCGTAAGAGTTTACTGTTGTGAGCTGATGTTTGACGCTATTATGAGGCATGCAGATACGGAGAAGACCTATACACCTCTTCCTAAATATCCATCCACTTCAAGAGATATAGCTCTTCTTGTAGATGAGGATATGGCGGTAGGAAGAATAGAAGAAATTATCAAAAAGTACGGAAAATCAATACTTGAGGATGTCAGGTTATTTGATGTTTACAGAGGAAAACAGGTAGAAGAGGGAAAGAAGAGCGTTGCTTTCAACCTTATATACAGAGATAAGGATAAGACGCTGACTGATGAAGAAGTGACATCTGTACACGGAAAAGTACTTGAAGCGCTGAAGGAAAAACTTAACGCAGTCTTGAGAGAATTATAGGAGAGTTTCGTATGGAGAATAATAAAGTAAAGGTTAAAATTTACGGTCAGGAATACGTTATAGCAGGGGAAAAGACAAAAGAAGAGATTATGCAGGTGGCTGCCCATGTTGATATGAAGATGCAGGAAGTCACCCAAGCGGCAAAAACTGCCGGAGTTGTTCCGTCTAACATAGCAGTACTTTCAGCTATAAATATAACCAGCGAATATTTTCAGGTTTTGGAAGAAATGGAAGAATTGAAGCGTATGAATATGCAGCTTGAAAAGGATGCACAGCATTATGTTCAGCTCTGGGACGAGTCTAAGAAAAACTACATGGATTATAAAGAAGAGACTCAGGCTATAGTATTGCAAAAGGATGAGCTTATGAGTCAGCTTAAACAAAAGGATGAAGACATCCAAAAATTAATGCAGGCTGCTGAAAATGCCAAAGCTCAGGCGCAGACCAGTATGGACGAGGTAGTGAAAGAAATCGAAGGAAAATGTAAAGAGCTGGAGAACAGTTTCTTTGATCTTCAAATGGAGAACCTCCAGTTGAAGAAGGAATTGGAAAAGTATAAGAATAATAACGGATAATTCTAAATGAAAGAAAAGACTTTAAATGTTTTAGAATATGACAAAATAATAGACATGCTTGCAGAAAAGGCAGGCTCTGAAATGACAAGAAAAATCATTTCAGAGCTCAGGCCTTTTGATAATGTGTCTCAAATAAGAGAAAGTCAAGGTGAAACCACAGAAGCGGTAAGGCTGATTAATTATAAAGGGCCATTACCTGTCGGTGGTTTTTATGATATTGAGGAAAGTGTATCATTTGCCAGAAAAGGCGGAACACTTACTATGGCGCAGCTTTTGAAAATCCTCTATAATATGAAAACTGCAGAAAGAGTTGTATCATTTTTGAAGGGCGATATACCTGAAGTTCCCATAATATGTTCGGTGACAGAACTTCTGGCTGTTCATAAACGACTGTCGGAAGAGATCGACAGATGTATTCTCTCAGAAGATGAAATGTCAGATAATGCCAGCGGTGAGCTTAGAAGCATAAGACGTGCCATGGTAAGACAGAATGAAGCTTTGAAAGTTAAACTAAATCATATTCTGAATTCTGCTGATAATAAAACTATGTTACAAGATTCCATCGTTACCATGAGAAACGGCAGATATGTCATACCGGTAAAGCAGGAACACAGAGGTCGTGTTCCGGGTATAGTACATGATCAGAGTGGCAGCGGAGCAACACTTTTTATAGAGCCTCAGGCAATAGTGAATCTTAACAACGAACTGAGACAGCTGGAGCTTGACGAAAAAGCTGAGATGAACAGGATTCTTAAGGAGCTTTCCGAGGGAGTGTCTGAGTATTATCACGATCTTGTCAATAATCAGAAACTTTTGCTTACTCTCGATTTGTTTATGGCCAAGGGTAAGCTTTCTATGGATATGGGTGGAGAAGAGCCGGAGATAAATGAAGATGGAATAATGGATCTTAAGTCCGCAAGACATCCTCTTATAGCTGCGGATAAAGTTGTTCCCATAGATATATCCATCGGCGGAGAGTACAGGACGCTGGTAATAACAGGACCTAATACAGGTGGCAAGACTGTGACTCTTAAGACAGCAGGACTGCTTTCACTGATGTCGCAGACCGGTCTTCATATCCCCGCGGCAATAGGAAGTAGGCTTCCGGTTTATCATCAGATATTCGCAGATATAGGCGATGAACAGAGTATTGAGCAGAGTCTCTCAACATTTTCGTCTCATATGACCAATATTGTCGACATAGTACAAGAGGCTGATAAAGAGAGCTTGGTGCTGCTTGATGAACTTGGGGCGGGAACAGATCCCACTGAGGGAGCGGCTCTGGCAATAGCCATATTGGAACGTCTTTACAGCATGGGAGCTTATTCCGTATCCACAACACATTATACAGAGCTTAAAAAATATGCCATATCTACTGATGGAGTTGAAAATGCTTCCATGGAGTTTGACGTGGAGACGCTTAGTCCTACGTATAGGCTTATTATAGGCGTACCGGGCAAATCCAATGCTTTTGAGATATCTCGCAAGCTGGGGCTTTCCCGGGAAATAACCGACAGAGCGAGAGAACTTCTGCAGGAAGGAGATATTGCTTTTGAAGATGTGATATCGGCTCTTGAAGAAGATAAACGGATAGCCGAGGAAGAACGTGATGAAGCTATTTTGATAAATAT